>VMDJ01000091.1 GCA_008080925.1 Gammaproteobacteria bacterium | reverse complement strand
ATTGACGCGCACCTCACCTTTACGCAGCACGCGGTACACCCAGCTTTTAGGTACACCCTTCAGTCGGGCCATTAGGAAGTTATCGATACGCTGACCTTCAGCGTTCTCATCGACGGTCAGATACTGCACTTTGGCGTCAGAATCGCTGCTATTAGCCACTTAATCCACTCAGTTCGCGAAAAGTGATGCGCGTACGGATAATTTAGTGTATTTTCCGTCGGTCATCGTCCTGTAAGTGACTGATTGTCAAGGTGCCTAAACAGTTCAACTGACGCACCGCCACTCATGTTGGTTCAAGTCCGACATGCTAACCGACGCAGCCACCCATGACGAACAGAATCTCTATCAACAGTTGATAAAACTGCGGGTAATCAAACAACACGATCAGCTGATGCCACAAGCAGCACGCTTTGCGCCGAACGACTGGCAGCCATGCAATGCGCTAAAGCATCAACTGATCCTGACAACGGAATACACAACATGAAGCGTATGCTGATCAACGCCACTCAGCCTGAAGAGTTGCGTGTCGCTATCGTAGACGGGCAACGTCTATTCAACCTCGACATCGAAGTACCTGGTCGAGAACTCAAGAAAGCTAACATTTATAAAGGCCGCATTACCCGCGTCGAGCCATCGCTTGAAGCTGCGTTTGTCGACTACGGCGCTGATCGTCACGGTTTCTTGCCGATGAAAGAGATCGCTCGTGAATACTTCACCAGCGAAAAAACCGAGGATGGTAAGCAAGGCAAAAGTCAGCTGAAAGAAGGTCAAGAGATCATCGTTCAGGTGGAAAAAGAAGAACGTGGCAATAAGGGTGCAGCGCTGACAACCTACTTGTCACTGGCCGGTCGCTACCTCGTTTTGATGCCAAACAACCCTCGTGCTGGTGGTGTTTCTCGCCGTATCGAAGGTGAAGATCGCAGCGAACTGCGTGATGCCATGGCAGATCTTGAAGTCCCTGAGAACATGGGGCTGATCGTACGCACCGCAGGCATCGGTAAAAATACCGAAGAGCTGCAATGGGACCTCGATTATTTGAACCAACTGTGGACGGCAATCTCCTCATCAGCGTCTAACCGCCCTGCACCTTTCCTGATTTACCAGGAGAGCAACGTCATTATCCGTTCGATTCGTGACCACATGCGTCAAGATATCGGCGAAGTCCTTATTGACGACGAATCGACCTTTAATCAAGCGTTACAGTTTGTCAAACAAGTGATGCCGCATAACGAGCGCAAACTGAAGCGTTACACCGATAAAGTACCGCTGTTCTCGCGCTACCAGATCGAAACCCAAATCGAATCAGCCTTCCAGCGTGAAGTACGTCTGCCTTCAGGCGGCTCGATTGTGATCGACCACACCGAAGCGCTGACCTCTATCGATATCAACTCGTCGCGTGCGACCAAAGGCTCTGATATCGAAGAAACCGCCTTCAATACCAACCTTGAAGCCGCAACCGAAATTGCACGTCAGCTGCGTCTGCGTGACCTCGGTGGTCTGTTCGTTATCGACTTCATTGATATGGGCCCTGCGCGCAATCAACGTGAAGTAGAAAACCGCCTCAAAGAAGAAATGAAAGAAGACCGCGCCCGTGTGCAGATCGGCAAGATCTCTCGCTTCGGTCTACTTGAGATGTCGCGTCAGCGTTTGCGTCCATCACTAGGTGACTCCTCACACCATGTGTGCCCACGCTGTGATGGCCATGGCTTTATCCGCAGTGTCGACTCCCTAGCCCTATCTATATTGCGCATCATCGAAGAGGAAACCTTAAAAGACGGCACCTCTCGTATCGTGGCGCAATTGCCAATCGATATTGCAACCTACCTGCTTAACGAAAAGCGCGACATGATCGCAGCCATCGAAGAGCGTCAAGATTGCGAAGTGGTGATGATCCCGAATCGTCATCTCGAAACGCCTAAATACGAGATTCAACGCGTTCGCTTGCAAGATGATGACGATGATTCATTGAGCTACGAAACCGTTGCTTCTTACGAGACTAATGAAGCATCAGTAGAAACCACTGAGCCTCGTCGCAAGCCTGAGCAAGCCGCCGTTAAGAACATCGCGCCGGCCACCCCTGCCCCGGTTCGCCCAGAGCCAACCGAAGAAGACAAAGGCAAAGGTGAGCCAACCGGCTTGATCAAACGTCTATTCAGCTCGATCTTCTCGTCAAAAGCCAATGATGAAGAGGAAGAAGAGGATAAGCCACAACGCAAAAACACCCGTGGTGGTCGTGGTGGCCGCAATAACGACAATCGCAACAAAGGTGGCAACCGTGGTCGCGGTCGTGGTCGTAACGCAAAGAACAACGACGATAATAGCAACGACGATAAGCCTAAACAGGCAAAGTCAAATGGCCCAAAAGATGAGCAGACAGGTGAAGATCAACCTAAGAAAGCACGTCGTGGTCGTCGCGGTGGTCGTCGTCGCAATAACAAGTCAGGTGATAACGCGGATAACAACACACAAAACAATCCGTCGAATGCGCAATCTGAGGCTAAGCCACAAACGAATCAGCCTGCAGCTGAAGCAAAAACACAAGCACCCGCGGCTAAGGCTGATAACAAGCCAGCAGAAACTAACAAGCCTGCACCCGCTGAAGCGCCTAAAGCAGCAGCTGAGCCAAAACCAGAAGCAGCAAAACCTACTGCCAATGAATCAAAGCCAGAAGCACCCAAACTGCGCCAAGTAGAAACAAAAAAGCCCAGTGAGCAAGCACCACCGAGCAAACCTGTTGATTCCAGCACACCAAGTGCTGACTAAAAGAAACCGGGCTAAGCCCGGTTTTTTTTCGATGTATGATTATTTTTGAATTTGGGCGAGCAATCCAACCGATGCCGACTCAACCATATCGAAAACACGATCAAAACCGCTGTCGCCGCCATAGTAAGGGTCTGGCACCTCTGCGTTTGACCAATCATCTGCGAAGTCCATGAACATATGAATGCGCTCTCGATAGTTCTCAGGACAGAGACGCATCAAGTTACCGTGGTTTTCGCGATCCATCGCAATGACATAATCGTAGGTTGCAAAGTCATCAACGGTGACTTGGCGCGCACGTAGATCAGACAGATCAATTCCCCGCTCTAGCGCGGTCGCCGCGGAGCGCGAATCGGGGGGATTTCCCACATGGTAGGCATGCGTTCCGGCTGAATCGATCTCGATATGGTCGGTTAACTGGTTTTGCTCGACAAGGTGACGGAAAACGCCATGCGCGGTGGGTGAACGACAAATATTGCCCATACACACAAAAAGAACCTTTACCATCTACCTATCACCTAACTGGGTTATCTATGAATCCACTTCATCAAAAGCTCGAACAACTGCGTGGCACGCACTTTCGTTATTTATCTGACGACTGGGTGTTGATCGACATCCTGTATGACGACGATCAAGTGGTGTTACAACGTCATAAGCCTGAGGATGCCAATCCTTTACAGAGTTCGCAATATGGAGAGGTAAAAAGACGCATCCCTGAGACGGTCTCACTACCCATCTCTGACGAGGATAATCTCGGGTTTAGTGATGCCTTGATGCTGTTGCTACAAGGCCGCGTGAAATAGTTATTCCACCGAGACAGCGTTGAGCTGAGCTAATAACCGCTGATAGTCTTCTTCGGTATCTATACCCGTAGGCGGTGATTGGTCCGCAATCGACACCGCAATACGCTCGCCTTGCCACAACACGCGCAATTGTTCTAAAGACTCTGCTGCTTCGATAGGCGCCATATCCCAAGTGACATAACGTTTTAAAAAATCTGCACGATAGGCATATAAGCCTAAGTGGCGATATAAGCCTGAGGCATTCTCAATACCCTTTTCAAACTCACCACGGCGCCACGGTATAGCAGCACGACTAAAATACAGCGCGAGGCCATCTTTATCAGTCACCACTTTAACCGCATTGCTATCGAACACCTGATGCTCATCTAGCGGTACCGCCAAGGTCGACATCGATGCTTGAGGCCGATCCGCTAAGGTATTGGCTACTTGATCAAGAAGCTCCGGGGGAATCAGCGGTTCATCACCCTGTAAATTGACCACAATGGTGTCATCCGGCCAACCTAAGGAATTCGACACCTCAGCAATACGATCGGTACCGCTGTTGTGCTCATGGGTCATCACGACATAACCATCAAAGGCCATGACCGCATCGGCAATACGCTGATCATCGGTCGCGACAACAACTTCATCTGCGTGGCTTTCGAGTGCACGTTGATAGACATGCCAGATCATTGGCTTGCCTTGAATATCTATCAGTGGTTTACCAGGAAATCGCGTTGAGGCATAACGCGCCGGTATGACCACACGATAAGCCATTAGCCTTTAACCTCTTCATCGGCGGGCAGCTCGCGCGCTTCTTCAACCAACATCACCGGGATGTCGTCGTGAATCGGATACGCCAAACGACATGGCTTACAGATCAGCTCTTTCGCGTCTTTGTTATGTAGTAGCGGGCCTTTACAGTTTGGGCACACCAGGATGTCGAGTAATTTACTATCCATCAGTCTTCCTCGGATGTTTGTTTTTTAGCTGCTACATCATTTAGCAGCAGACTCAATCGATGTTTAAACGGCTCATCTGGCTCTACATCAATGCTCACCACCCAGGTATGGGCTGGCGCGAATGAATGACATTTTACGGCATCTTTCTCAGTCATCAGCAGCGGAATCGCATCATCAAACTGTAAATCGGATGGCTGATAGGGATGATGATCAGGAAATGCCACGTCGATAACCGATAGACCCTGCGATCTGAGCATCTCGAAGAAACGTTGCGGATCGCCAATCCCCGCAATCGCACGGACTTGCTGACCATCCCAAGCGCTTAATGGCTGACGCGATTGCGGATCAGTTATCGGATAAATCCGTGGCTCCATCATTTCCATGTGATGTTGGCGACGCAACTTAGCCTGACTGGTAATCAGCAGATCAACGCTATCTAGACGCGACAGCGGCTCACGCAGTGGACCCGCTGGCAACATGAAGCCATTACCTTGTTGGCGAACACCATCGACAACCGCGATCTCGATATCGCGACCCATCGCATAGTGCTGCAAGCCATCATCCGAAATGATGATATCAACCTGACCTTCAGCCTCTAGGGCACGCACCGCATCAGAACGCTGAGGTGCTACCGCCATAGGACAACGACACCTCAAAACCAATAACAAGGCTTCATCACCGACGGTTGCAGGATCGCTGTCGACGCGGACCTGCTGTGGCCAGGAAGAGGCCTTACCACCATAACCGCGGGATACCATACCAGGCTTGTAACCCAACTTTTTTAAGTGCGCGACCAACCAAATCACAAAAGGCGTTTTACCCGAACCACCGACGGTAATGTTGCCCACCACAATCACCGGCAACTGACTCTTATAGGTGTTAAACAAGCCAAGGCGATACATCAAATGGCGCAAAGCGGTTAACGCGATAAACAACCCAGTGAATGGCAACAAGATAAAGCTAATCGCTGTCTTATCTTGCCAAAAGTCGGGGTAATGTAATTTCACTTAGCCTGCCCCATTTGATTCGCTGAGAAATGCAGCTTTTGCAGTCCAAGCTGAGCGGTGACATCCATCACCGTCATCATCGCTTGCAGAGGCGCTTGTTTATCACCGGTGACCATCACGGGCACATCAGTTTGTTCTTCCACAATCTTTTCGAGCACACGACGTAACGTCAGCGCATCACTGCGCAGCAACTCTTCACGGTTCACATACAGCTTACCTTGGCGGTCAATCACAATATCGATACGCAATGGTGCTTCAGTCGGCGTTTCTTGCTGCATGACATTAGGCAGCTGCACTTTCAGCTCAGTTTGCTTATCAAAGGTGGTCGAAACCATAAAAAAGATCAGCATCAAAAACACCACATCAATCAGCGGCGTGAGCTCTATCTTAGGTTCGTTAGATGACTTAGGTCGAAGCTGCATCTTATTGCTCGCGCTGACCCTTTAGAACATCAACCAACTTGACTGCTTGCTCTTCCATTTGCAGCGCATAACGATCGACCTTAGCGTTGAGGTGACGATGAAAAATCAAAGCCGGTATCGCCACACATAAACCAGCAGCTGTTGTAATCAAGGCTTCTGAGATACCGCCCGCAAGTACCGTTGGATCACCAACGCCGGCAGTAGTGATCGCTGAGAAGACTTTGATCATGCCCACCACAGTGCCAAGCAAACCGAGCAATGGGGTTATCGCTGCTATGGTGCCTAAGGCTGAGAAGTAACGCTCTAGTTCATGTACAACCTGACGACCCTCTTCTTCTACTGCCTGCTTAATCGCTTCACGCTCATGCGAGCGATTCGCTAACGCAGTGGCTAATACGCGACCGAGATGAGAGCTTTGCCGAATGGCAGCAATATTCTTTTGAGTGATTTCACCTTTCGCATGCAGGTGCCAAATCTTATTCACCAGGCCTTCTGGAATAACCTTGCCATCGCGCAACACGGTTAAACGCTCAATCACAATGGCCATCGCCAAAATGGAGCTCAACAAGATGGGCGCCATAATCCAACCGCCCGCTAAAAGTAACTCGTACAAAACCGTCTTCCTGAGATCGTTATTCTGGAACCGATGATACGGCATGCTCCGTGGGAGCTAAAGATGAAACACTTAAGCATCTAGTGATAACGCCAGCCCAACGACAAAAGCGAGGATGAAATGAGGCATTTACATGTCAAAGTGGAAAAAACATCTCATTTCATCGGTCAATTGCTAGTCATCTGAGAGGCATCGTGATCAAATGCTGCGCAGATAACATCTATAGTCCACTAAATGCCTAAGAAGCTACTCAAACGCTATATCCCAGATCCTGCTGAGTTACGAAAGAACAAGCATCTGAAAATCTTTGCGCGCTTCTTGGAAGATCCCAATCTCTTTCATATGAATCGTCGATCGGTTTCGAATGCGTTTTTGGTGGGACTCTTCTGGGCAATGATTCCGATGCCCTTCCAAATGGTGCCTGCGACAATCACCGCACTGTTGATTCGCGGCATTAACTGGCCAATTGCCGTAGCCCTGGTGTGGGTCTCTAACCCGATCACCATGCCGCCGATGTTTTACTTTAATTATCTGGTGGGCACCTGGATTTTAGGCGAACCCGACAACTCACCGTCATTTGAAGCCAGCCTCGAGTGGTTGGTTGTCCTCGCTGAGAACAATTGGTTGCATCTGTACTTTGGTAGTGTTGTTGTGGGTGTTGTCTCAGGTGTGCTTGGTTACTTAGCGATTCGTGGGTATTGGCGCCATTATATTGTTAAGAAGCACCGCTCTCGTAGTTGGCGCTGATCAGAGACTTAAAGCACCGTCCTTAAGATGCAAAGTGCGATCGCAGCGCTGAGCTAAACCCTGATCATGGGTCACGATAATAAAGCTAGTTCCAATCTCGCGACTCATCTCAAGCAATAACTGAGTAATTGACTCTGCGGTTACACTATCCAGATTACCGGTTGGCTCATCCGCTAATACACAGCTTGGATTGAGCACTAAGGCACGTGCAATTGCCACACGCTGACGCTCACCACCTGATAGCTCAGACGGCTTGTGTGCTGTACGTCCAGATAAGCCAACACGCTCCAATAACGCCATTGCTTTTGCCGTGGCTGCTTGAACTGAATCACCGCGAATTAATAGCGGCATCGAGACATTCTCGAGTGCTGTGAACTCCGGCAGTAAATGATGGAACTGATAAATGAACCCGAGATGGCGATTGCGCACCGCGCTACGTTGTACCTCGGGTAGATCATCAAACGGACGATTCAATAACGATACTGAGCCAGCACTTGGTGCATCCAAGCCACCTAAACAATGCAGCAAGGTACTTTTCCCTGAGCCAGAGCTACCCACAATCGCCACATGTTCACCACGATGAATCTCTAGATTGATATCGCGCAACACATCGACCTGTTGCTCACCCAAAGCGAAGTGTTTGGATAATCCCTTTGCTTGCAGAATCACATCACTCATAACGCAATGCCTCTGCTGGCTGAGTTTTATACGCCTTCCAAGCGGGATAAAGGGTCATTAATAATGAAAGCAGGAAGGAACCGATCGACACTAACAAGACATCGGGTAGTTGCACATCCGAAGGCAGCTGACTGATGTAATACACATTTGGATCAATGAAATGCAAACCAAAAGCTTGCTCCACCCAGGCCACTGCAGAATCAACATTGGCAGCGAGCAATACGCCTAAGAAAGTGCCCACCAAGGTACCGAAGAAGCCTAAAGCAGCGCCCTGCACCACAAACACGCGCAAGATAAAGCCAGGGCTTGCACCAAAGGTTTTTAAAATCGCGATATCAGCTTGTTTATCCACCACCATCATCACAAGCGTTGAGATGATGTTGAACGCTGCAATCACCACAACTAAAAATAGCAACAAGCCCATCATGCGCTTTTCCATCTTGAGCGCCGCGAAGAAGTTACGGTGATAGTCCGTCCAGTTAAGTACGCGATAACGACCGGGCAATGAGTTTGCCAATTCCAATGACACTTCGCGTGCATCCCAAACATCATCAATACGAATGCGCACGCCAGAGACATCGTCTTTCATACGCAGCAACTTGGCAGCATCAGGTAGATGAATTAGCGCGACACCGCGATCGTATTCGTTCATGCCGACTTCAAAGATACCTACCACGGTAAAGGCCTTCATGCGCGGAACACTTCCTGCAATCGTAACCGTCATCTGTGGCACGACCATGGTTAGCTCACTACCAATACTGACGCCTAATTTAGCTGCCAGCTCAGCACCCAAAATAATGCCCCAACGCGTCGACGCAAGATCATCTAAGGAGCCAAACTTCATGTGCTGCGCAACATCGATGACATCTTTCTCAAGCGCAGGATTGACGCCACGCACCATGGCACCAGAGACATCACCCCCACTGTTAAGCATGGCTTGAGCTTCGATATAGGGTGCCGCTGCTAAAACACGCGGATGCTCTTTGGCTTTCTGTAACGCCAGTTGCCAGTCGGTTAAATTACCTTCATAGCCTTTGATGTCCCCATGAGACGCCATACCCAGAATGCGAGTTTGAATCTCTTTGTGGAAACCATTCATCACCGAGAGGACCGTGATCAACGCAATCACACCTAACGCAATACCAAGCGCTGAAAAGCCCGAGATAAAGGAGATGAAATGATTGCGACGGCGCGAACGTGTGTAGCGCAGACCAACAAACAGAGATAAGGGTTTAAACATGGCGGCATTACATCATATTCAGCCTCAGATGTTTTATCTGACCTAAGTGATCGCGAATCATTCCCGAGGTTGGCTTTTTGCCATAGACTGCGCGCATCAATTATTAGAGATGTTTTGATGAGCACACCTCGATTACCGGCTGAATGGGAAGAACAATCTGCTGTTCAACTCACCTGGCCACATGAAGGCACCGATTGGGCAGATAACCTTGCTGACACCTTGCCGGTATTTGCACAAATTGGCGCAGCGATAACGCGCTTCGAGACGTTACTTTGTGTTGTGAATAACGATGCACACGCTGAGCAGGTGAAACAGCTTCTCTTGGATGCGGGTGCCGATCTAACGATGGCCCGCTTTGCACAAGCCCCCTGTAATGACACCTGGGCAAGAGATCATGGGGCGCTAACCGCTATCGATGAGAACGAGCAGCCGATCATTAACGACTTTATCTTCAATGGCTGGGGGAATAAATATCCCGCCGAGCTCGATACGCAAATCACCCAAGCCTTAATCGATCAACAGGTACTCAACGGCACGCATTCACCCTCACCTCTGGTGCTTGAAGGTGGCGCAATCGAAACCGATGGCCAAGGCACCTTGCTAGCCACACGTTCGAGTATTTTGAATGCCAACCGCAATGGCGACTTATCTCAAGAAGCCATGGAGGCTGAGTTAACGCAACGCTTTGGCTTTAAGCGTTATCTTTGGCTAAGCGAAGGTGAGATGACCGGTGATGACACCGATGCGCATATCGATGTCTTGGCACGCTTCACCTCCTCGAATGACATTGTGTTCACCACAGCTGATACCAGTGATGAAGACTACTGGCCATTACATGCTATGCAAAAAGAGCTGCAAGCGTTTACCAATCTGGAAGGTGCACCCTATCGCTTACATGCACTGCCACCGGCTGGCGAGCTTTACGACGAAGATGGCCGTCGTCTCTCAGCCAGTTACGCTAACTTTTTAATTATCAACGGCGCCGTTTTATTACCCGTATATGGTGTCGATGCCGATGAAAAAGCCATCAAGGTGCTTAACGATCTATTTCCTGATCGAGAGATCATTCCGATCAACTGTCGACGCATCATCGAGCAAAATGGCAGCTTGCATTGTTTAACCATGCAATACCCCGCTCAACTCGCTCTATAATTAGATATCACTTTTAGAGATTGACACGATGAGCCACTCGATCAACGTTGCCCTGATTCAACACGCCAACCAAGGTGGCGCACTAGAGAATCAAGCGTACATCGCCGAACAAATCATCACGCATGCAGGTAATGGCGCTCAGCTTATCGTTCTGCAAGAACTCCACAACGCGCATTATTTCTGTCAAAGCGAAGATACCAATGCGTTTGATCTAGCCGAAACGATCCCAGGGCCAAGCACCAACTTCTTTGCTGAGTTGGCTAAAAAACATAAGCTTGTCATCGTTACCTCTTTGTTTGAACGCCGAGCAGCAGGCCTGTATCACAACACCGCCGTTGTCATTGATAGTGATGGCAGCATTGCTGGTAAGTATCGCAAGATGCATATCCCCGATGACCCAGGGTTCTATGAGAAGTTTTACTTCACCCCCGGTGATCTTGGCTTCACGCCCATTCAGACTTCAGTTGGCAAGCTAGGTGTGCTCGTCTGTTGGGACCAATGGTATCCAGAGGCGGCTCGCTTGATGGCGCTTGCAGGTGCTGAGCTATTGATTTATCCCACTGCGATTGGCTGGGACCGCACTGACAATGAAGATGAACAACAACGTCAGCTTGGCGCATGGCAGCTTGTTCAGCGCGGACATGCGGTTGCTAATGGTTTACCTGTTCTCGTGTGTAACCGTGTTGGATACGAAGCTTCACCAACGAAGGATGATCCGGGCATCGAATTTTGGGGTAATTCTTTCATTGTCGGCCCACAAGGCGAACTGCTGGCTAAAGCGGATATTGATGCCACAGTCCTTACGGCCGAGGTCTCCTTGAGGCGCAGTGAGGATGTTCGTCGCATTTGGCCTTTCCTGCGTGACCGTCGTATCGATAGCTACAACGAGATCACTAAACGCTTTATCGACTGATTTATCGATATCGCGTCCAAAACGATCATCGATTTGCCGGATAAAAGGCGTTTTATCCGGTTATTTTTCATCAGAGTTTCCTTATACTCCACCCCTATTCATTCAGACCGCGTCTGAATTCAAGGAGTTACCGAATGAACACAGCAGTAGATCTCAACCGCGACGAGCTCGATCAGACCATGGTCTCGATCATCCAGCGCATTGCCACTGGCCCTGACCTGTCGAAAGATATCGACTTTGATGAGGCACGCCTTGGCATGTTGGGACTACTCGAAGATGCTGTGGATCCTGTTCGTGCGGCGATCTTTTTAATTGCCCTACGTATGAAACGCGAGTCTCGCGAAGAAAACCGCGGCATCTTACAAGCAATTTTAGACACCACCGACCGAGTAACAGCCGATGTCGATGAGGTGATCGAATTGGCTGACCCTTACGATGGTTATAACCGTACGATTCCTGCATCACCCTTTTTAGGTCCACTGCTTGCAGAAGCTGGCTTGCACCTTGTGAGTCATGGTCTAGATAAAGTGGGTCCTAAATACGGCATCACCTTCCGTCATGTGCTCGAAGCTGCTGGTGTCGATGTGAATTTAAGCTCAGCGGAAGCCGCTAAGCGTTTAAGCGACCCATCATTGGGTTGGGCCTATGTTGACCAGGCCAGTTTCAACAACAAGCTACACAGCATGATGGAACTGCGCCAAAAGATCATTAAGCGTCAGGTCATCACCACAGTCGAAGTACTTGCCAATCCAATCCGCGGCAAAAACAAAACCCACTTTGTCACAGGCTATGTGCATAAGCCTTACCCACCGGTGTATTGCGATCTCGCGCGTCTCGCTAACTTTGATAACGCGATCATCATTCGCGGTGTTGAAGGCGGTGTTGTTCCTTCTCTGCGTCAGGCAGGTAAATATTTTGCCTATGAAAATCTCGGTGAAGAAGTTGGCGTGGATACCAATCCAGAAGAGATTGGCATTACCCAAGAAGCACGCTGTGTACCCATTCCTGAGGATGTGCCACAAACCGCTAAAGGCGAAGGTGCAATTACCGTGACCGACATCAAAATTGGCGCACAACGTGCGGCTGAGATGGGCATGGCGGCACTACGTGGCGAGAAAGGCGCGACTTACGATTCGCTGGTGTATACCGGAGCGATCATCATGAGCCAGCTGGGTAAAGCCGATTCATTGAAAGCAGCGGCAGATCAACTCCGTGGCATCTTAGATTCAGGCAAAGCGGCTGAGCGAGTTCGCTAATGAGTCACTTCATTGCCATCGCGACGACAGACGAACTGCATGCCAATGAGATGAAAGCCTTTGAGCACGAAGGTCGTCGTTTATTACTGGTTAATGCAAACGGTGAATTCTATGTGGTGGACGAAATGTGCACTCACGAAGACTATTCACTGGCTCTCGGCTGCATTAAGGGCAACCGAATCAAATGCTCGTTGCATGGCAGCTATTTTGACTTGGCTACAGGCGCACCCGATGACGAGCCGGCAGATGAGCCTATTTGCTCTTATAAAGTGAAAGTAGAAGACGGTCAGGTCTGGGTGGACCCGACCACTAAACGTTAATTACAAGGTATCCAGCCAATCGGCGACGGTTTTCACCAACACATCACCTTTGTCCACAAAGTAATGCGTCGCACCCTTCACGCTAATCTGCTTTGACTTTGGGTTACCCGCTTCAGCAATCATCATGTCGCGCTCCGGCGCGATACGAACCACCGCTGGATAATCATCCTCGCCATACAGATCCAAAATCGGCATCTTCATCTTATTCAACTGGAATGGCTCAACCATCGGTTGCTTATAGTCAGTTGCACCCATACCCATGCCGACATAGGCCGAGAATTGCTGAGTAGCCTCTTCACCTTTATTTAATATCCAACGCTGGGCCATATGGGATCCACAGCTGTGAGCAAACAACACCACATTATCGCCACCATTCTCTTTGGCATACGCAATAGCGGCTTCTATGCGAGGACCGGCGGCATCAAAGATCTCGACATAATCAAAATATTTGGCTGACTTTTCGAGTACCGGCATCTGAATGCTCAACGTATTCCAACCACGCTCCACTAAACCCACACGCAAAGGCTGAACAACCGTTGGCCAATCTGGGTGAAATCCACGACCGTGTGCAATCACAACCGTACCTTTGGCATTCTCAGCCTCGGTAAAGATACCCATAAACGTATGGTTATCCGCTTCAAGTTCAACCGGCTCTCCATCCATGATGGCATCCACAATTTCAGCCTTCATACGCAATTCACGCTCAATATCCGGTGAACGTTCAGCAAATGACCAAGTACTCAGCATTAAGGCGCCGATTGCGACAAGAGATGAAATGATTTTCATCGTGTTCTCCTAAGAACCTGCTTTTAATTGTTATCACCTAAGAGTGACATGAGCCTACGAAGTTTCGCAAAGCCTATTGCAGCGCACAAGAAATTAGCTTTATTAGCAGAGTCTTATGCTTGTTGATTTTAAAATTGTCTTGGATATAGTAAGCGGCAATTCGGGTTTTCCTTGTAAGAAATGCCCGAGGGAATGTAGTCACGTAACCGAAGAGTTACTCCCATTTTGGGTATTTGTTCTAAGAGACAAAACCCGCGTTGCTTTTAGGAGGCAATATAAAATGCGTTACCTAACTATCTTGATGATGATGTTAGCTTTTGCTTTATCTACCGTATCTACCACTGTTCTTGCTGGCATTTCTGCTGCAGACCATGATGTGGTTTACGCTGACGGCAAGAAAAAGAAGAAAGGCGCTGGCGACGAAGAGCCAGAGTGCGATTAATTTAAAAGACTTAATAACAATAATAATAAGACTTGACCAAACCTGCGGGGGCACCCGCAGCGTTTCTTCAAATCATCAACATATTTCTGCCTAGGAGGAAATCACGATGAAATTAAAAGCGTTAGCTTTGACCGCTGTAGCGGCAATCGCAATGACCACTACTGCGTCATTCGCAAAGCCAGTTGGTATCTCTACTGCTGGTGAGTTGGAAGTGAAAGCAGGTAACGTTACCTTCTCTCGTAACCAAGACAACAACAACACTGTTAACCCAGCGTTCGCAAAGACTTCACGTCCTTGCCCACCTTTCTGCATCCAGCCATCTACTTTGGC
>VMDJ01000030.1 GCA_008080925.1 Gammaproteobacteria bacterium | reverse complement strand
ATACATCGAAAGCCTGTCAGTTGAGCAAACGCAATTCATGTTGGCGCATGAAGCCCTGCATTGCGCTCTTTCACATTTCGCACGACGCAAGCATCGCGTTAAACACCGTTGGGACCTTGCATGCGACTATGCGATTAATCCGTTATTGATAGATGACGGACTGAAGCCACCACCGAATGCCAACATTATGCCGCTCTATCTGGGCATGACCGCTGAAGAGATTTATCCATTACTGGATGACAACGATCAAACTGAAACGCTTGACCAACACCTATACGACAAAGAAAACGAAGGCGGTGGCGGTCAGCAAGGCAAGTCACCTGAAGATGCCGAGCAACAGCTGAAAGAGCAACGCCAGCAGGAACAATCACCTTCTGATGAGCAAGAAGGTAAAGGCGGCCTGCCCAAGCAGCACAGCGAGCAAGGTGAGTCCGGTAAAAAGTCCGATAATGCCCCGCAAGCAGATATGGGTGAACCCGATACTCAAACCGAACCTGAAAACGAAAGTGACCAAGGTGATCCAGCACCCCCACCACTGACACCTGAAGAGCGCGACACGCTCGATGTGCAGTGGCAACAGCGATTGGCCGGCGCCGCTCAACAAGCCATACAAGCCGGCAAGCTCGGTGGCACCATGGCGCGCATCATTGATCATCTGCTACAGCCCCAACTGCCATGGCGCATGTTGTTAGCACGATATATGACAGCCATTGCGCGTGATGACTTCAGCTATATGCGTCCATCACGCCGAGAAGGTGATGCGATTTTACCGTCATTAAAAAGCGCTCAACTCGATATTACGGTTGCCATTGATACCAGTGGCTCTATCAAAGCGAATGAGATTAATGAATTTTTATCTGAGATCGATGCACTCAAGGGTCAGATGCGCGCTCGAATCAATCTATACGCTTGTGATTCAGCCTTAGCAGATAACTGCCCTTGGACGTTTGAACCATGGGAAGAGTTTGAATGTCCGTCCCAAATCACTGGCGGCGGCGGTACTGACTTCCGTCCCGTGTTCGATCATTTGAACAAACACGGCATCAATCCAGCATTAATGGTTTACTTTACGGATGCAGAGGGCACTTTTCCCAAGGTAGAGCCGAACTTTCCAGTGATCTGGCTCGTCAAAGGCAAAGAAAAGACTCCATGGGGTCAACGCATTCAACTTAACTAAGCCCGCTAACGGGTAAACTAACCCGCATGACATTCTTCAAAAAAGCGCTTATCACTCTTTGCATCATCAGCATAGTTAGCACATCCAGCTATGCATTGAATATTGAGCTGCCTGAACTGGGGAACAGTGCCAATCGTCTAATGACGCCAAAGCAAGAACGCCAACTTGGACAAGCATTCATGCGCAGCGTACGACGTAATCAGGCCGTACTCACCGATCTCATCCTCAGTGACTACATCCAAGAGCTTGGCCAACGCTTGGTCAAAAATAGCGATGCCTCGGGACAGGACTTTCACTTCTTTCTGATAGATAACCCGCAAATCAATGCCTTTGCCGGACCTGCTGGCCATATTGGTGTTTATACCGGCTTAATCGCCACCACCGAAACCGAAAGTGAACTTGCCGCCGTTGTTGCACACGAGATCGCTCACGTCAGCCAGCAACACCTTTTTCGTGCATGGGAAACTGCACAAAATATGGCGATCCCCAATGCAGCTGTATTAATAGCAGCGATTGCATTGGGCGTAGCCGTTGGCGGTGATGCCGGTGTTGCAGCGGCAGCAGGTGGACAAGCTGCCATCCTTCAAGAACAAATCAACTTCACTCGCGCTAATGAGCAAGAAGCTGATCGTGTGGGTATTGATGTCTTAGCTGAATCAGGCTTCTCACCCAATGCGATGCCTGCATTCTTTTCGCGCATGGGCAAAGCGAACCGGGTTTACGACAGTAAGCTACCGGAGTTCTTAATGACCCACCCGATCAGTACTAATCGGACTGCTGAATCGATTGATTTGGCGAGTCGTTACCCTTACATCCAAAACGAAGACAGCTTACGTTATCACTTGGTCAAATCGCGTTTACGTGTTGAGGCCGCTATCAATCACGAACAGCACCTCGTTGCACTCAAAGGACAATTAGAAGACGGTCGTCTGCGTCTGCGTGACGCCAAGCTTTACGAACAAGCACTCACTTTACTCAAGCTTAAACGTTACAAAGAGGCACAAACCGTTTTGCGTGATCTGATTAAGAAGCATCCAGACACGATCGATTTTGTCATCACGCTCAGCCAACTGGATGCTCAGCTTGGCGATCCAACAACCGCTTTTGCTCGCCTCGATGCTGCACTGCAACAAAAACCGCTGAACATTGCACTAAACACCGTTCGCGCTGACATGGCGATGAAGCTACAACGTTGGAATGAGGTCATAGAAAACATCGAGCGACTGGTCGAACTTGAGGTGAAAACTCCCTCGTTATTTAGCCTTTTATCCCGCGCTTATGGCGAGTCTGGTCAAGTGGTTACCGCGCATCGCTACAAGGCAGAGGCCTATTATCTGAATGGACAACTCGAAGAAGCGATTGCACAGTTAGACATAGCCATGAATCAACCAAGGTTATCTTTTTACGAGAACGCACTGGTCGATTCACGACGAAAATTGTTCAAGGCGGAAAAGCGCGCCTTGGATGATCAAATTCGTTAACAAAAGCTCAACGAGGACCTACAAGAATCGCCTTATAAGTGTTTTCTAAAATACGGATAAAACTAAAAAAAGCCTTGTTATCCCTTGCTTACTACGAATGAATCATTAATATCTACACACTACCCAAAACACTGGGTGTAAGAATTCGAATAAGTTGTCACTTTCGAGTGACTCCTTAACTCGAACATTACTAATAAAGTTGAATTCGTAGAAATTCACCCAATTGAGCTTAGGAGGAAATGCGATGCGGAACACCGCTAAGAACGCAAAGACCGCTCTATCATTTGCCGCAATGGTTGCTGGTGCATCATTGATGTCTTCAGTCGCTTTCGCAGGTGATGTTGCAGATGGTTACAAACTGATTACCGACAAGAAGAAAGGCAACTGTGTGGCATGTCACGCAATCGCTGCTCCAGATGGTAAGAACAATCAAGCAGGTAACGCTGGTCCACCACTACACATTCTTGACGCAGCTGGCGAAAAGTCTGTGATGCCTGGTTACATGAAGATGCGCTTCCCTAACCGCGCTGATCTTTACAACCAGATCTACGATGCGACCAAGAAAAATCACAACACCCTGATGCCTCCATTCGGCACGTTCAACATTTTGAGCGAAGCTGAAATCAACAGCATCATGGATTACCTGTACTCAATCTAAACGAAAATATTCAACTCTTAGGAGAGTAGTAAATGAATACTGATATGAAACGTCGAGTCTTCTTGAAAGGCTCTTTGGCTGCAGGCACCGTTGGTGTTGCAGTAAGTGCTGGTCTTTTGGCACCACAAGCTGTTATGGCTGCATGGCCAAAGGCTGAGTTTGAAGCTAAGAAAATGGGAGACCTTGGTGCTGCCTCTGGCGACATCAACGTTAAAGCGCCAGACATCGCTGAGAATGGTGCCGTTGTACCAGTGACTGTGTCACACAGCATGAATGCTGACAGCGTTGCGATCTACGCATCTGCTAACGGCACTCCTCTTGTTGCTCAGTTCATGGGTCCGGGTGCACAGAGTGAAGTCTCTACTCGTATCAAGATGGGTAAGACAGGTGATGTAATCGCTGTTGTTAAGTCAGGCGGCAAAATGCATCACGCTAAGAAGTCTGTAAAAGTCACCATCGGTGGTTGTGGCGGTTAATCCGAACACATCTATACGAATAGCTAAAGAATTTAAGAGGTATTAACCATGGCTAAGAAGTCAATCAAGGTTCGCGCTAAAGAGAAAGGCGGCGTCGTAACTGTTAAAGCACTCATGAACCACCCAATGGAAACTGGTCTTCGTAAAAACAAGAAGACTGGCAAGATGTTCCCTGCACACTTCATTAACGAAGTAACCGCAACTATCGGCGGCGCAAATGCAATTCACGCTTACTGGAGTGGTGGTATTTCTAAGAACCCTTACCTAGCGTTCGACGCACCAGGTAAAAAAGGCGACGAGCTCACTTTGTCTTGGACCGATAACCAAGGTAATAGCGAGTCAGCGACTACCAAAGTTAAGTAAACCGGCTAAGGTAATGGGGTCAGAGTTGTTCGGCCATGTACCGAACAACCACCCCACACCCACTCTGGGAGGAGTCAATAAATGAAAATGACAAAATATGCGTTAGCCGCAGTTGTCGCTTTCTCAGCATCTTCTGTTGCGATTGCAGACGGCCACGGCAACAAGAAAGCAACTGATACATCACCTGCTGAAGACTTAGCAGCGTATCGTGCTTACTTCGAAAAACGTCACCCTGATGACGGCGCAGGCGGCAAGCCAGATTTCAGTAACGGCGTTTACTCAATTCTTGCTGATGCACGCTCACAATGGGAAAACACCGAAGAGTTTCCTCCATATGAAGATATGGTCGCGAAAGGTGAAGAGATGTGGAACACCCCATTCAAAAACGGCAAAAGCTATGCCGATTGTTTCGGTGGCGACCCAGCTCAGCGTAAGAACTACCCAATGTGGGACGACAAGCGCAAAATGGTTGTGACCATGGAACTAGCGGTTAACGAATGTCGCGAAGCGAACGGTGAAAAGCCACTGAAGTACAAGAAAGGCGATATGACCCGCTTGACCGCTTACATGGCTTACGAGTCACGTGGCCAAAAGGTTAACGTTCAAATCCCTAATGACGACGCGTTAGCGGCTTACAACAACGGTAAAGAGCTGTACTTCGGTCGTCGCGGCCAGTTGAACTTCTCATGTGCGTCTTGCCACGTACAGAGCAGTGGTACCCGCGTACGTGGCGACACCCTTTCAATGGGCCTAGGTCACGGCACTGGTTGGCCTGTTTACCGTCAAAAGTGGGGTGACTTAGGTACCCTACACCGTCGTCTAGGCGGCTGTATGAAGCAGATGCGTGCTAAGCCTTTCAAGGCTCAGGGCGAAGAGCTTCGTAACATGGAGTACTTCCTTACTCACATGAGTAATGGTATGGAATTCAACGGTCCATCTTCTCGTAAGTAATCCGTTATCCAGTTAAAAAGCCCGGCTTAGCCGGGCTTTTTTTATGTGCTTTATAAATGTTTAAGCATATGGATTCGTTTGCTGATCGTTCACTGGCGTGTAACGGCGATAAGCCCATTGGTATTGCGCTGGTTGATCAGCAATTACGCGCTCTACCGCCTGATTTAACGCAACTGCTGCCACTTGGGCATCTTTATCGCTCACCTCAGCAGCAGCATCGAAATATCGCATCACGTAACGATTGTCTGCCTGACGCTCAGCCCAGCAGAACAACACAGGACTATTATGCTTAGCCGCTAAACGGCTCATCAGCACCATGGTTGAACTCTCGCGACCAAAGAAGGGAGCACTCACTGCTGCAGCACCTGCGGCACGCGGCACTTGATCAGGGAGTATCGCGACAACATCGTTAGCTTTAAGCGTGTCGTAGAGTGCCTTAATGCCGGCACGGTCCGTTGCCACCATGGCGATCCGACCTATCTCACGACCCTTTTGCATGAGCGGCTCAATAAACGCCTGACGCGGCGGTCGATACAAAGCTGTTATCGCAACATCTTGTGGCACACCACTGCTGACCATCTCCCAGTTGCCATGATGCGGCATGGCGAGCACTAAACCTTGCCCTTGAGATAGCAGTTGATAAATCTTTTCCGGCAACCCATTTGGATTAACCCGTGAAGCAATGGTTGATGGAGATAACCAAATCTTTGGCATCTCCATAAAGGTCTTGGCACTGTGAACAAGCGCTTGCTTGGTCATCTTTTTGCAGTCTTGCACGCTTAAATCCGGGTAAGCGATCTTCAAGTTTGCCTGTACATTCTTAGCCTCGCGACCATTCGATAGGTACATAGCGTGACCCACAATAACGCCCAAGCCAGACAACGCCGACCATGGCAGCTTAGCCACGACATAAAACAGAGATGTGATCAGTCGCTCTCGCATTGACTTATTAAATGCTTTTAATTCCCAAAAGCCGATAGCTTTGTTCTATACCTTATCTAGGGATTACGCCCCGATAACCATCAACACCAAAGGAAAGACATGTCTAACCCAAACGAACCGGCTGGTATCTCGCCAAAAGCGGCCTACCAGCTTCTACAAGACGACAGTCGCGCTGTACTTGTCGATATCCGCTCATCCATGGAGTTCTTGTTCGTCGGCCACCCTAAGGGGGCTGTTCACGTTCCTTGGATTGATGAACCTGACTGGGATATTAACCCAGAGTTCGTCACTGAAGTGCGCAAACTCCTGCTTGGTGGGGTTGTCTGCGCGGATAACGATGGCTGTGCACCTATTGTGTTGATTTGCCGCAGTGGCAAACGCTCACATGAAGCCGGCAAAGCACTGCTTGCCGCAGGCCTAAAAAATGTCATGCATGTTGACGAAGGTTTTGAGGGCGAGCTAAACGAAGAACATCAACGTAGCAAAGTAGGCGGTTGGCGATTCCATCAACTGCCTTGGGAGCAATGCTAGCAAGTGCTATCCTGCGGCGACTTATCTGGTCGTCGCAGCCTTATGATCCTTTGCACTGAATCTGTCACTCAATCCCTTATCCAAATTCTCAATTACTACCAACTCACGGTTGTTAGTGTTGAGAATGATGCCCCTATCCCAGGTTCATATTGGGGCGAGAGTGAAGCAGGACTGATTGATAACCAGCTCTATATACGCCCAGATACACCACTCCACTCAGCACTCCACGAGGCGTGCCACTTCATCTGCATGGACCCTCATCGACGCGATGTACTCGATACCGATGCTGGTGGCGATTTTGATGAAGAAAACGCCGTCTGTTATCTACAGATACTGCTCTCAGATCACATTAGCACCACTCATCGCCAACAAATGTGCGCCGATATGGATGACTGGGGCTACACCTTTCGACTAGGCTCAGCGCAAGCTTGGTTTGAGAGTGATGCAGCCGATGCCAAATCTTGGCTTTTACGTCACCAAATAATTGATCATAATGATCAAATCACGTGGCAGAAGCGCCAGTAAACTTATTTTCACCGAAAAGGATGTTCAGATGATCCGTAAATGTCTCTTCCCTGCTGCCGGTTATGGCACACGTTTTTTACCGGCCACTAAGGCAATGCCTAAAGAAGTGATGCCCATCGTTAATAAGCCATTGATCGAATATGGCGTTGAGGAAGCGATGGCAGCGGGTATGAACAATATCGGTATCATCACAGGTCGAGGTAAGCGCGCGATTGAAGATCACTTCGATACTAGCTATGAGCTTGAGCATCAAATTAGCGGCACCAGCAAAGAGAGTATGCTCGACGGCATTCGTCACATCATCAATAACTGCTGCTTCTCTTATACCCGTCAAATCGAGATGAAGGGCTTAGGTCATGCCATTTTGACTGGTGAAGCCCTGATTGGCCGCGAGCCCTTTGGCGTGGTTCTCGCCGATGACCTATGTGAAGGCGAAGGCGATCCTGTCTTGGCACAAATGGCTAAGCTTTATGAGAAACATCGCTGCAGCATTGTGGCTATCGAAGAAGTACCGATGGAAGAAACCAACAAGTATGGTGTGATTGCGGGCAATGAGATTGAAGAAGATGTCTTCATGATCACCAATATGGTGGAAAAACCAGACCCTAAAGATGCCCCTTCGAACCTTGCTATTATTGGTCGCTACATTCTGACACCCGATATCTTCGACATCATTCGTGAAACACCTCCCGGTAAAGGCGGTGAGATTCAAATCACTGATGCCCTCATGGAGCAAGCGAAGCGCAACATGGTATTGGCGTACAAGTTTAAAGGTCGTCGATTTGATTGCGGAAGCGTTGAAGGTTTTGTCGAAGCAACCAATTACTTCTACGAGAAGTACAAAGCTTAATCTTCGAGCAATCGCATAAAGGCTGTCGCCTTATCTAAACTTTCTTGGTATTCGTTGTCGGCTTCTGAGTCGGCAACGATACCGCCACCGGCCCAGTAATACAGTGCGTCATCTTTCTTCACGATAGAACGAATCGTGATATTGCTATCCAAGCTTCCATCAAAGCCAAATCGCACCACAGACCCACAATATAATTCGCGACTCTCTTGCTCTAGCTCATCAATGAGCTGCATCGCACGGTGCTTAGGTGCACCTGTGATAGACCCACCGGGAAAGCAGGCCTTTAACAAGGAAACCGCATCCTCACCGTCTCTAAGTTGCCCAGATACCGTACTTACCAGATGATGCACCGTGGCATAACTTTCGACGTGAAACAGCTTAGGCACATGAATAGAGCCCGGAATACACACTCGACCAAGATCATTACGTAGCAGATCGACAATCATCAAATTTTCAGCTCGGTCTTTATCACTTGCTGCTAAATCCGCCAGGACTTGCGCGTCCTTTTGTATTGATTTCCCGCGTGGACGCGTGCCTTTAATAGGCTTGGTCTCAACATCTTTACCCTGCAACTTCAAAAACTGCTCAGGCGAGTTACTTAAGAGCTGATAACTGCCAGCATCAATATAGGCCCCAAAAGGTGCAGGGCTTAACTCACGCAATGCCAAATAGAGTTGCTCAGCTGAATAGTCAGATATGGCATCGAAACGATGGGTGAAATTAATTTGATACACATCACCTTCTTTGATGAGGTGCTTTATTGCATGAATACCTTCTCGATAGGTTTCAATCGACAAGCCTTTTTTAGTCAATCGCCCAACATTATTCACACATGGCGAACCACACGATGTGGAAGCACTTAACTGACTTACAAGCACTTGCCAATCGGATTCAGCAATATCACTGAAGCCTTGGCAGATAAGTTGCGTAACTCGACGCTCATGATCGACCACAACCATCCAGTCGTATAAGGCAATGAACCCATCGTTAATCAGACGAGGCTTCGTCGACTCCGGAAGCCCCATCCACAATCGACCTAACTCATAAGATAAGACACCCAAAACACCTCCAGAAAAAATCATCTCTGAGGCAGACTTACCACGAGCTAACCAATCTCGAATGACATCAGGAACTTGATGGGCATTACTTGAATCAATCGCTAATGATTCGACCGGATCTGCAGCAATAATATCGAGTCGACCTTCATCGCGACCGGGACGACCACTATCAAGCCATGTCAGATGAGAACGTCCCAACAATGCCATGAAATAACATTGCGCATTCTCAACGTACGGCAGGTCAACGACAGTGATGTTTGACATGAAAAAAGCTTAAGCAATCGTAGAGTTCAATTGTAACGCCAAGCTAAGGTCTTTCTCACCGATAAAGTCACCATCATGTGTTTTCAGCCATAGTGCTAATCGACCCCATTCAACACACACCTTGGGATGATGATCAGCTTGCTCCGCCAACACCGAAACAGCTTTAAAAGCCTCAGCTGCTTTAGCCCAATTCGTAAACCGCCACTCACGATAGAGGCAACCTTCATCTAAGAGCCAATCTTTCAGTTGATCAGCTAACAAATCGTTAAGTTGTGCTTGAGAAAAACCTGACATCAGCCCACCTTCAAAATCACGTCACGAGGGATCCATATCCAACCTTCACTATTAGACACCTCTGGCTTTGGCTCCAATAGACGCTCAGGTAGTTTGACAGACCACATCGCCAAGATGGCGCACGTGATCGCGTCTTCACGATCTTCATCAGGCTGCTCAGCATAAAACTGCTTAGCATCCAACATATCTTGCGAGCGTTTACACGGCGAAGGATAGCCCTCGAAAGCAATTAGATTCTCACCATCGCTCCATTTCCCTGTTGCAATAACATCAGGTGAAAATTTTGCAAGCACATGAATACCTTTTGTTGCTTGAGCACCAATCATGTCTTTGATCGGTGATAAAGGACGTACGCCATGCTCAAATAAATAACGTTCTGTATATCGATAAAGATAGGGGTTTTCTGAGGATGATTGAATATCTTGAGTAACCGGCCTTCCATGAAGTAACGCCACTAACTCATCAGAGAATGCCAAAGGGATATCAATTGCCATCACCACCGCACCCTGATCTGGCGACCACTGAACACCGCAAAGCTGAAATAACGCCGCTATCCACTGCGCTGAAGAGGTGGACTGGTTAATCGTATCTCGCAAGTTGCCACGCCATGGCACCCCAAGCAATTCGCCCTGCTCGTTTAAAATAGCAATCGCATCCCGACTACGCGGGTTGTTATCACAATTCCAACCGCCAACATCCCAACCAATAAACCAACGGATGGGGTTCATCATTAGAGCGATTTCTTCCAGTAGGTATCATCGATCTCATCCACCGCTTTGAGATGCTCAGGATTGATACACAAACGATTACCGCACGTCTGAACAACGATGTCGTCTTTTTTCATACCGCCAACAAACAGCTCGAATGCAGCACGATGCACACTGTGCATCTTGTTACCCTCATCACTTTTCAGTAACACTTTGCCATAGCCACTGTTTGATATCTGGCCTTGCCAAACCCAACAGCCAGTATCATTTTGCTTAGCGACATACATCAGTAACTTACGTTGATTTCTCACCACTAACTCTGGGTTATTAATCATGGTGCAAATTCCTCACCTAAGAAATCAAAAAGTTTTCCAGAGTCTTCTGGAATCAATCTAGCCATCACTTCAACCAATTGAGCTGCAGTATATTGAGGTGTCTGTAGATGACCTTCAGCCACATTCTTCTGAAATGGTGCAGACAAAGGCGTCGCTGTGGTTCCTGGCTGCAAACCCACGATGATTTTTTTCTTTGGCGCTCGTGATAGCTCAATAGCATAGTTTTTTATCAGCATATTCAGTGCAGACTTACTGGCGCGATAGCTGTGCCATCCACCTAAACGATTATCACTCACGCTACCTACTCTAGCAGACAGAACACCGATCTTGGCTTGCTTGGACAACACCGGCATAAGCGCCTTAATGGCTAACGTGGGCGCAATGGTATTGATCATGAATGAGCGTTGCATTTGCTCAACACTCAACTGCTTGAAAGATTTTTCCGGCTGCATAGATTCATCATGCAACCAGCCAGTGGCAATGAGGCATAAATCAAAGGCGCCATAATCCTTAAGTCGCTCTGGTAACGACTTAATGTCATCGTCAGCGCATATATCTACCGCAAGCGGAGTATCTCTGTCATTGATGGGTAAGGCTTGTTCTCGAGAAATACTCACAAGCTGTAGAGAAGGGTAACGTTCAAGCAACCGCACACGTAGTGCATGACCAATTCCTCCATTAGCACCGACAACTAGAGCTAACTGAGGTAAGTCACCCTCGCCTCTATCGAGAACACTGGACATGACATCAAGACTGCAGGAATTCAGCTCGAGTGTGTTGATTGTCGAGGAAGCAACCGCCGAGAGCTGTCGTACTCGTTTTCGAATTTGAGTCCATAACTCCACGTGATTTCACACAATAATGTGTTGCCTCAATACTCACTGCAACATTTTCTGTGCCAAGCAACACTTGAAGCGCCACTAGAACTTGACGTGTCAAACGCTCTTGGACCTGTGGGCGTTGCGCAAAGAAACGAACGATACGGTTGATCTTTGAGAGGCCAATAATGGTTTTTTCTGGGATGTAAGCCACCTTCGCAACACCATCAATAGTGACAAAATGATGCTCGCAGGTGCTCGTCAGATCAATATCACTGACCTTGACCATCTCATGTGCATTCATCTTATTTTCGATAAGCGATAGCTTTGGAAACTTGGTGTAATCCAAACCAGAGAAAATCTCTCGCACATACATTTTCGCGATGCGATGTGGGGTTTCAGCCAAACTATCGTCTTCACGATCTAAACCTAACGTGTCCATCACCTCAGCCATCAGCTCACGGATGCGCTCGTACTTTTGCTCAGAATTCATCCCATTGTCGAACATCGGGGTTTCAAGCCCCTGCTCTAACAAGGTATCTCTAACAAGTCGCGCCTCAGCGCTAATCTCAGGATGCTTGGCTAATCGAACGGAGGGTGTGCTCATGTTCTTTTTCTCCTGCAGCGTCCACTGCTGCGTCATAAGACAAGGTAACCGATACAGAATCGGCAAATCGCAAAGCATGTGGCTTATCAATACGCACAGTGGCTTTCATAACAGAGGCATCCTCGGCACAGATAGCCAAGACCTCATGGGTCAATTTTTCTAAGAGTAGAAAGCGACCATCCTCTACCAACTTGATGATTTGCTTAGTGATGGTTTTGTAATTCAGCGCTGCATCCACTTGGTCGGCTTCCACGACCTGCGGGTCGAGACAATGCTGAATTTCGGCATTTATCACAATATCTTGCTGCTTCTCGCGCTCTTCATCGTTAAATCCGATAAAGGTTCTTAATCGGAGATTACTAATCGAAATGGTGGCTGAAGTTATTTTCATTTTTTGTACAATTTACACTCAGAACAAAATATGGTCATGAATGAACAATAGCTGACTTTTGACCAAAATAACCCATCTAGTTGACCTGAAATTCGATCTTCTGACCTGAACAGGTTGTCATCTATTTCGTACAGCTAAAGTCTGGCCCAAAACGCCGATAATCGTTTAATTCCTAATAATCAATTTCACAAGGATTCGTGACGATGGGTGATGGCGAAATCACCAAACATGGATCAGCACTCTCTACAAACAATCTACCCAGCAATGTTGAGATCGTTCGTCATGATGGAGATCGTAAAAGTTTTCTCGAGCATATTGCCGGCGCCACATTGGTCGTTTTACCGGTTCTTAAAGGCAATATCTCAGCGACTGGCATCAGCGTTTATCTGAGCGCAATGGCGCTTGGAAAATGTGTGATCATTTCTTCAGGACCCGCAGTCGATGATGTTGTACCAACCGATGCTGCAATCACCGTCCCACCTGAGGACATTGCGACCCTCACATCAGCAATTAAAACCACCCTGAATGATCCAAATCTCCGTGAACAAGCTGCAGCAGCAGGTAAAACCTATGCCCTATCGCTGGGTGGAGAAGAAAATCTTTACCTTAACGTTTTACATCAGCTTAAAAATTTAAACAGCGCCAAAGCAGAGTGACTTCATTAGCGCTATCTTTTGCCTGATGAAAGACTGGATACTACAAAACGAATCTACCCTCAGGGTTATCACCTTTACAGGTGTATTTTTTGTCATCGCCCTGTGGGAATGGTTATCACCCAAGCGAAAACGCCTGCAGTCTCTTACCGCCCGATGGGTAAACAACCTTGCTTTAGTGGTCATAAACACTCTGCTCGTACGCTTACTCTTCCCCATGGCAGCTGTCGGCATAGCTCTCATCGTCAGTGAACAACAAATAGGGCTTCTCAATCTCATCGAGATTCACCCCATCGCTGCAGTTACGCTTTCAGTCATACTTTTGGATTGTGCAATCTATTGGCAACATCGATTAATGCATACAGTGCCTCTGCTTTGGCGAATGCATCGAGTACATCACGCAGATCCAGAATTTGATGTCACTACCGGGTTACGTTTTCATCCTTTGGAAATTATCATTTCGATGATTTACAAAACACTTATCATCGCTTTGTTAGGGGCTCCCGTTCTGGCCGTTTTGATTTTTGAACTGCTGTTAAATGCAGGCTCTTTGTTTAATCACGGCAACATCAACCTAAATGCAAAGCTTGATAACGCATTGAGACGGATTATTGTTACACCCGACATGCATCGGATTCATCACTCAACTGACAATATTGAATCAAATAGAAATTTTGGCTTTGCGCTGAGTTGGTGGGACTATCTTTTTAGCAGCTATCAAAAAATACCGAGCCTTGCGCATGAAGAAATGCACATAGGATTGGATGAATACCGCGACCCAAAAGATGCTGTATTTATAACTGGGGTCTTATCTATTCCCTTTATCAATACGCATAAAAAAACCCGCGACTAGCGCGGGCTTTCAAAACGGTAGGGTTTAGACTTCACCCAACAAGTGATAACGCGCACTACGTGGACTACCAACACGCTCAATCAACTTGAGCTCTTCGAGCTTCTTCAATGTCTTGTAGAACTGCGCACGTGAGAATTTCACGCCTGGGCCAGACACTGCATCTACAAACTCTTCATAACGCACTTCCAACTGGCGTGAAGACTTGTCTGCAGCTTCCCAGAGCAACATATAAATAGTACGGTCAGATTCAGTCAGGCCAGTTAATCCTAACTCGTCAGAGGCATCCGCCAGCATCCGTACTAATCCCAAAAAGAACTTTAAATTTGTCATTTGAATTTCACCGTATTTAAGATTGGCTTTCGCACTGCAACAAGTATAGTCAAAATGACTAAAGTTCCAAGCATATCTCCTATTATAAATTTAAATGGAAATACCCAAACTCTATCAATAGACGCATACCATGCCGACATACCTAATGCGGTAATCAGCGATGTAATTAGCGCAAGAGAGATGTACCAACATAAATATTGAGCCTACTTCAGCTCATTTAAAG
>VMDJ01000040.1 GCA_008080925.1 Gammaproteobacteria bacterium | reverse complement strand
CTTATGGCGGCAACGCATTCTCACTGCGCAATCGATTTGTCTGATGGTCTCGGTAGTGACCTTGGACATATCTGCGAAGAGAGTAATGTGGGTGCTTTGATCTATTTGGATAAGCTGCCAGTGTCTAATGCGGTTGCTGAGTATGTTGCTGAGTCAGGTGATTGGTCTCTACCGCTATCGGCGGGTGATGATTATGAGTTGTGCATGACGGTACCCGTACATCATCAAGCTGCATTCGAGGCGGCGATGCAGCAACAAGATGTTCCCGTGACATGGATTGGCATGATTGAACAAGGCGAGCAAGTTCGTGCAATGTCACCTAATGGTGATGTTGATGCCTACGTGGCTCGCGGTTATGACCACTTTAAGAATTAACAATGACAAAACACAGTGATTTACCCAAACCTGATATGAACCCCATCAATTTGATGGCGTTTGGTTTTGGCTCGGGTTGTACGCCAAAAGCACCGGGTACGATGGGTACCTTATTTGCTGTGGGGCTTTATTTGCCACTTTCATATCTGCCGTTAGGGTGGTACATCGCAATGACAGTAGCGGTATCGCTACTCGGTATATTTATTTGTGGCTGGTCAGCGAAAGATCTGGGTGTACACGATCATCCGGGTATTGTATGGGATGAGTTTGCCGGTTATTTCATCACAATGATTGCAGCGCCGACCGGGTGGCAATGGATAGTGATTGGTTTTGTGCTGTTCCGCTTCTTCGACATCCTAAAGCCATGGCCAATTTCATTAGCCGATAAAAAGCTCAAAGGTGGATTTGGCATTATGTTTGATGACATCTTGGCAGGCTTAGCAGCATTAGGCTGCATGCAATTACTGGCGCACTATTTGCCCGGATTGGGAGCATAAAAAAGCCCGGCTAAGCCGGGCTTTTTGTTAAGCACGTTTATCGTGTTCGATCAGTGCGTATGCGGAGTGATTGTGAATCGACTCGAAGTTTTCTGATTCGACGGTATATGCTGAGATGCGATCGTCTGCGTTTAAGCGTGCTGCGACGTCACGCACCATATCTTCAACAAACTTTGGATTGTCATAAGCGCGCTCGGTGACGTATTTTTCATCTGGACGCTTGAGTAGGCCAAACAATTCGCATGATGCTTCTGCTTCAACCAGATCAATCAGCTCTTCAATCCAAACAAACTCATCCATGCGTACCGTTAAGGTGACGTGTGAGCGTTGATTATGAGCACCATAGTCTGAGATCTTCTTAGAACATGGGCATAAGCTTGTAACAGGCACGATCACTTTGACCGAGATGTCAGATACACCATCCTTGATCTGACCTAATAGTGTTACGTGGTAGTCGAGTAAGCTTCCAACACCAGAGATAGGTGCTTTCTTATTCACAAAGAACGGGAAGCTCATCTCAATGTGACCTTCGGTCGATTCCAAACGTTCAGCCATCTCTTCGAGCATCACCTTAAATGACTCGAGTGTGATCTCGCGCTCGTGTGTATTCAGAATCTGCACGAAGCGTGACATGTGCGTGCCTTTGAAGTTATGAGGCAAATACACATACATGTTGAAGTTAGCGATCGTCGCTTGCTCACCCTCAGAACGGTCTTTTACGCGCACTGGGTGACGGATATCTTTGATACCCACCTTATTAATGGCGATCTGGCGCGTATCGGCGCTTGATTGCACGTCTGCGATGTCGGTTGAGGTGTTACTGCTTTGTGTCATGGATTCGTGGACGTTTTTCGTCGTCATTAATAGCTGAGTAATTTACTCGGGATTATACCCGTGGCGCCCAGCTTGGCCAAAATGGCCGTGCATTATGCCGATTTCAGGGCGCCTTAGCGAGTTAATGGTCGCGCTGAACGATATATTTGGCCAGATCACGTAGGGGGTCGGCTGAATCACCAAAATTCTCAAGCGCTTCAAGGGCTTGCTCAAGGAGGACATTCGCCTTGTTGCGCGCGCCCTCAAGGCCTAAAAGCGCAGGGTAAGTCGGTTTGTTCGCCGCCGCATCTTTACCCTGAGTTTTTCCGAGGGTTTCGCTGCTCGCTTCAATGTCCAAAAGGTCATCTTTTACTTGGAATGCGAGACCGATGCATTTGGCATAGGTGATCAATTTGTCGAAATCGTCACTATCAAGCTTTGGGTTGGAGAGAGCGCCGAGAGCAACGCTGGCTTCGATCAAGGCACCCGTTTTGAGGTTGTGCATGTGCTCAAGATGTTCAAGATCCAGTTCGACGTCGACCGATTGAATATCCAGAGCTTGACCGCCCACCATACCGGCGACACCGCTTGCGCGGGAGAGCCACTTCAGCATCTCAAGCTTAGTGCAATCGGCGATGTGCTCATCATTAATAAGAACGTCGAAAGCTAGCGTTTGCAGCGCGTCACCGACCAGTACCGCAGTCCCCTCATCGAAAGCTTTGTGCACAGTGGCGCGACCACGGCGAAGATCATCATCATCCATTGCGGGCAGATCATCATGCACAAGCGAGTAGGCATGGATCAGCTCAACCGCTGCTGCCGCTGAATCGGAGGATGCATAATCTGAATAAACCGCTTGTGAGGCAGCATAGACCAGTAAAGGACGTACGCGCTTGCCGTCACCTAATGCGGCATAGCGCATCGCCGTGTGTAAGCGCGATGGCTCGCTAGCTACAGCCGGCAGAATGCCTTCGAGGGTGTTCTCGACGCGTTTTTTGGTAATAGAGAAAAGCTCAGCAAGTGCCGGTTCAAGCGTCATCGTCGAATGGCTCAGGCTCGCCATCTGCGCTAGTCAGAGTTTGGACTTTGAGTTCAGCTTCGCTAAGTGCTTTTTGACATTGGCGAGTGAGTGCCACACCTTTTTCAAAAGCAGCGAGTGATTGGTCGAGTGAAAGATCACCACTTTCCATTTGCTCAACGAGTGCTTCGAGCTCGTTGAGCGCATCTTCAAAAGAACTTTGTTTGGCTTTTTTCGTCATAAAGAAATTCCTTTAATCTGCGCATTCTAACCGACAGCCGCGTTGCTTGCGCAGTGACCTTTGAGAACAGGTAGAATTCCCGCACATGAAAAAACTCCCATTCCTTTTTTTGATCCTTTCAGCCCAGCTTTTTGCTGTCGAGGCCTACGATCCATATGCGCCAATTGAGAATGGGTACGACCCTTCATTGGAAGTGCCTTGGGTGGAGATCGAGACGCAGGTCAATCAGCTGCCTCAAGAAGAGAATCTCAAGCAGCTGCGAGTCGATAAACTTGATGCCATGCCATCAGGTATGCGTTTCTCGATGGATCTTGAGAATGTCACAGTGAGTGATAAAGACTATGTCACCCGGACGTGGTTTGTGGTGCGCTCTGATAATGCTTACAACGGTACCTATGAGGGGATTCGTTGTGCGACCGGTGAATATAAGGTGTATGCCTATGCTAATCCTACGCGGTCGAAGCCTTTACGGATTGTGAAGATGCCAACCTGGAAAAAGATCCGCAAAGGTACCTATCGAGCGGAAGTGGCACGCGATTATATTTGTGACGATGTCCGCCCCAAATCTGAGCACGCGGTGAAGCAGCTGCGTTACTAAAAATTAAACGAGAAGTTTGTTAATGAGCAATTACGATGCGTCATCCATCGAGGTATTAAGTGGTCTTGAGCCAGTGCGTAAGCGTCCTGGCATGTACACCAATACCGATCGACCTAATCACCTTGCGCAAGAGGTTATTGATAACAGTGTCGACGAAGCGATGGCGGGTCATGCCAAAAAGATCGAAGTCACGCTGTTTAAAGATGGCTCAATTGAAGTGGCAGACGATGGTCGTGGCATGCCGGTCGATATCCACCCTGAGCAAGGACTATCTGGCGTTGAATTGATTCTGACCAAGCTGCATGCTGGCGGTAAGTTCTCGAATGATAATTACCAGTTCTCAGGTGGTTTGCACGGTGTGGGCATTTCAGTCGTAAATGCCTTGTCAAAACATCTTGAGGTTTGGGTCAAGCGTGGCGGCGAAGAGTTCAATATCTCCTTCGCTAACAGTGAAAAGCGATCTGAGCTCGAAGTGGTTGGTAAGGTCGGTAAAGCCAATACCGGTACTCGCGTTCGTTTTTGGCCAGATCCCCAATTCTTCGATAGCCCCAAGTTCAGTGTTAAACAGCTGCAACATAATCTGCGCGCAAAAGCAGTGTTATGTCCGGGCTTAGAAATTCATTTCCATCAAGAAGGGCAAAAAGACTCGGATGTCTGGTGTTATGCAGACGGCTTGCAAGACTATCTAATGGATGAGTTGCAAGGAGTAAGAACCTTGCCCGAAACGCCTTTTATTGGCGCGATGGCAGGTAATGCGGAAGCTGCTGATTGGGCTGTATTGTGGCTACCAGAGGGCGGTGAATCTGTTGCTGAAAGTTATGTGAACCTAATCCCTACCGCACAGGGAGGTACGCACGTTAATGGTTTGCGTACCGGTTTGACCGATGCGGTACGTGAGTTCTGTGAGTTCCGTAATTTATTACCACGCGGTGTGAAGCTTGCGCCAGATGACGTTTGGAATAACGTGAGCTACATCTTGTCTGTAAAGTTGGCTGATCCTCAGTTCTCAGGACAAACTAAAGAACGTTTGTCATCGCGAGAGTGCGCAGCGTTCGTTTCGGGTGTAGTAAAAGATTCATTTGGCCTTTGGTTAAACCAACATACTGATTTTGGTGAGCAGATTGCTGAGCTTGCGATTAATGCAGCGCAAGCACGTCAGCGTGCAGGCAAAAAAGTTGCGCGCAAAAAAGTCAGCCAGGGCCCAGCTTTGCCAGGTAAGTTGGCGGATTGCTTGTCAGATGATCAAGAGCGCACTGAGTTGTTCCTTGTTGAGGGTGACTCTGCTGGTGGTTCTGCTAAGCAAGCGCGTGATAAGAATTTCCAAGCGATCATGCCGCTGCGCGGAAAGATTCTGAATACGTGGGAAGTTGATCCAACAGAAGTCTTAGCCTCGCAAGAGGTACACGATATCTCAGTGGCGATTGGTGTTGAGCCGGGCTCAGATGATCTATCCAAGCTACGCTTTGGTAAGGTCTGTATCTTGGCGGATGCGGACTCAGACGGTGCGCATATAGCAACCTTGTTATGTGCGTTATTTGTGCGTCACTTCCGCAAGTTGGTACAAGAAGGTCACGTTTATGTGGCAATGCCTCCTTTGTATCGTATTGATGTGGGTAAAGAGGTCTACTACGCACTCGATGAATCAGAGCGCCAAGGTGTGCTTGATCGTATTGAAGCGGAAAAGGTTCGCGGTAAGGTCTCAATTCAACGCTTCAAAGGCTTGGGTGAGATGAACCCAGCGCAATTGCGTGAAACCACCATTCATCCTGATACGCGTCGCTTGGTGCAATTAACCATTGATGCTGGGGATAACACCAACCGTATATTGGATATGCTGCTTGCAAAGAAGCGAGCAGGGGATCGCAAGGCATGGTTACAAAAGAAAGGCGATTTGGCCGAGGTTTAAGCGGATTATGTTTAGGCCTGTTGATCAGTATGCAGGCCAGCGCAAAGCCACTGCCTATTTTTGATGTGCATACCCATTACAAATGGGATCAAGAAGAAGTCACTACCCCTGAGCAAGCCATTCAAATGCTCGATAAAGCGGGTGTTTCTCATGTCGTAGTTATCGGCACGCCCGCTGATAACGCGCTTAAGCTTAAAAAGCTGGCCCCCGATCGCGTGATTACTTTTTGGAGCCCTTATCGATTTAGCGGCGACAAAATGGAATGGCAGTTTAAAAAGAAAAGTCTTGAAAAAGCGGAGCGTGATTTAGCGACTGGTCAATACCAAGGTATCGGCGAATTACATCTCCTAGGTGGATTTTCTGCTAAATGGAATAAAAGCCCGGTTATGGTCAAGCTACTAGCGCTAGGTCTTAAGTACGATTTGCCTTTGATGGTGCATAACGAGTTCTCAAAAAATATCCCTTCTATTCGTTTATGTCGCGCGAATCCAGATAACCGCTTTTTGTTCGCACATGCGGGGGCGATACTCGATCCTGATGAGGTTGCTGAGATATTAGAGTCATGTCCGAATGTGATCATGGATTTAGCAGCGCGCGATCCATGGCGTTATGTCAGTCATCCGATAACAAATGATGATGGGCGACTGTTGCCTGATTGGGAAGCATTGATAACCAAATACGATAACCGCTTTGTGATTGGTTCTGACACAGTATGGCCTGTTGATCGTCACTCGATGTGGGATGAGCCAGATAGTGGATGGCAAGAGTTGCCAAGGTTCATCAATTTCCATCGTCGGTGGTTAAGTTTCTTGCCAGAGAGTTCGCAAGAAAAACTGGCAACGCAGAATGCAGAACGATTTTTTCGGATTCACTGAGCTGACGCGCATCAAATGACAACGAATTAGCGCTTGAACCATCATTTGCTATCCTTAAACTATTCCACATTGTTTCAGGAGTAAATAATGTTGCGACCTTTAGTCAGTCTGATTGCGCTGAGTCTGTTTTTTATCTCTTCAAGTGCATTCGCTGACGCTCGAGGTGAGATGTTGTTTGGACAACATTGTGTCGCATGCCACCAATTTGGCGGTAAGGGCGGTATCGGTCTTCCATTAACGCCTGAAAAGATGGAGAACGTAGATGATCTCTATCTGATTCGTACTATTCAACTTGGCCGTCCTGGTCGAGTTATGCCAGCCTTTACTGAACTGAATCTTGATGATGTTCGTTCGATCGTTGATTACATGCGATCAGCTTCCAATACCAAAAGTGTTGTGTTTGAGGCCTCTCATTTGAGCGGTAATCCTGATCGCGGTGAGGGCCTTTACCATCTGCATTGCGTAACGTGTCATGCAGAAGATGGATCAGGTGCTGGAGAGGGTACAGGTGTCACACTTTCTCGCCATCGGGGTTTCATGGTGATGCCGCCATCGATAACCAATCCAGGATTTTTGGCGTCTGCTTCTGATCCGATCTTGGAATTTGCCATTAAGCATGGTCGTGAAGGATCTGGCATGTTGGGCTTTAAAGATGTTGGTTTATTAGATGAGCAAGGTGTGGCTGATATTGTGGCGTATATCCGCCAGATGGGCTCAGATCAGCAAGTAGCGCCACCTTTGCCTGAAGATGAGCGCCCTACGATAACGATTGAGTCACCTTATGATTTCGATACTACGGTGAGTAACGTCAGACAGTCTCTAGTCGGCGCTAACTTCCGCATTTTCCCTGATCGTTACCTTGAACAAGGTTTGCTCGATGAGTTTATGGTGAATAAGCGTCAGGTCGGTATTCGCTTTTGTAACTTCAATGAACTCTACGGCATGCTTGCGATTGAGCCGCGGGTCGGGGTCGTATTGCCTTGCCGGATTACCATTCTTGAGCAAGAAGATGGTAGCGTGTTGTTGGTAGCGCCCAATTTGAAAGTCGTTTCTCGCTGGTTCAATAACGATAACCTTGTGCGTCTTTGGGCTGCCATGAATGAGGGACTCAGCAGCATTATGGAAGAGGCATCGCTATGAAAAAGTTTTTGCTAGCGGCTCTCTTTTTGATCGCATCGTCTGCTCAAGCGATTACTAACGACATGATGATGTTGCGTATGAATATTAAGGCGGATGTGGCGATTGAATATCTAAAGTCTGCATTAGAGAATCGTGGCTACTCCATTGCACATACCCAAAAGTGTGATGGCGGCATGCAAAGCTTTGGTTACACCACTGACTTTTACCGATCGATCTTTTTTGGCAAAGGTGCTGAGGCGCGTGAGATCTCAAAAGCACATCCGGATTTTGTGTCTTACATTCCACACAAGATAACTGTGGTGGCAGAGCGAGAAGAAACTGTTTTATCGATCGTCAATCCACATGTCTTTGATCGATTTTATCCAGAAGATTCTATGATGCTGCAGCATTTTAAGAACTGGCATCACGATATCTTGTCGATATTCAGTGACTTACGTGCAGCAGAAAGAGCACATAAGCTGCAATAAAAATAAAGCGTCTCGTGGCATGTTGCGAGTGCGATAGGCGTGTAAAATTGGTGCTTTGTCAGACGTTTTAATAGCACCCTATGTCACAAGAAATCCGCTACAGCGATGACGGCACAGAAAGCTTGCCGCTCAGCGAATTCACTGAAAAAGCCTATCTCGACTATTCCATGTACGTTATTTTGGACCGTGCGTTGCCATTCATTGGTGACGGTCTAAAGCCAGTACAACGACGCATTGTTTATGCAATGTCCGAATTGGGATTATCAGCTGCCGCTAAGTACAAAAAATCGGCACGTACGGTTGGTGATGTGTTGGGTAAATTCCACCCTCACGGTGACTCTGCCTGTTATGAGGCGATGGTGCTCATGGCGCAGCCATTCTCCTATCGCTATCCGCTGATTGATGGTCAAGGTAACTGGGGTTCTCCGGATGATCCTAAGTCATTCGCGGCGATGCGTTACACCGAAGCGAAGCTGACAGCCTATTCTCAAGTACTGCTATCTGAATTAGGCCAGGGCACTGTCAGTTGGCAGCCAAATTTTGATGGCACCTTGAATGAGCCAAAAACACTGCCAGCTCGTCTACCGAATATCCTACTAAACGGCGGAACGGGTATTGCGGTCGGTATGGCAACGGATATTCCGCCACACAATTTGCGTGAAGTTGCAGCCGCATGCATTCACTTGATCGATGAACCGAAAGCGACAGTCGCAGAGCTTTGTGAGCATGTTAAAGGCCCTGATTTCCCGTCAGATGCTGAGATCATTTCATCGCCGACTGATCTGCAGTCGATTTATGAAACGGGTAACGGTTCTATCCGTGTGCGTGCGAAGTGGGAAAAAGAAAATGGCAACATCGTATTAACCGGTTTGCCTTATCAGGTTTCAGGTTCAAAAGTGCTTGAACAGATCGCTGCACAGATGAATGCGAAGAAGCTGCCTTGGGTTGAGGATTTGCGAGACGAATCCGATCACGAAAATCCGATTCGTTTAGTCATTGTGCCGCGTTCTAATCGTGTTGATGTTGAGCGTGTGATGCTGCACTTATGTGCAATTACCGATCTTGAGCGTACCTATCGTGTGAATCTCAACATGATTGGTTTAGATGGTCGTCCAGAAGTCAAAGACCTGCGTAAGCTACTGAAAGAATGGATTAGCTTCCGTCTTGATACGGTGCGCAAACGTCTGGAATACCGCTTAGAAAAGGTCAACAAGCGACTGCATTTACTCGATGGCTTATTGGTTGCATTCTTAAATCTCGATGAAGTGATTCACATCATTCGTACCGAAGATGAGCCGAAAGCGGTCTTGATGAAGCGCTTTAAGCTCACCGAGATGCAAGCGGACTACATTCTCGATACCAAGTTGCGCCAGTTGGCTCGTCTTGAAGAGATGAAAATCCGAGATGAGCAGAAAGCGTTAGATGAGGAGCGTAAAGATCTCGAAAAGACGCTGGGCTCACAAGTTCGCATGAAGACTTTGGTGAAGAAAGAGATCACTGCGGATGCAAAAGAGTTTGGTGATGACCGTCGTTCGGTCATTGTGCAACGTGAAGCCGCTGAAGCAATGGACGAGACCGAGTTGACCCCAAGCGAGCCAGTGACTGTTGTCTTGTCGCAAAAAGGCTGGGTGCGTGCAGCGAAGGGTCACGACATGAATCCTGCTGAACTTGGCGGCTATAAAGCGGGGGATGGCTTCCAGCATGCGGTGCGCTTACGCAGCAATCAGCAAGCGATCTTCTTAGATAGTACGGGTCGAAGTTATTCGCTTTCCGCACATACCTTGCCATCTGCGCGAGGCCAGGGTGAACCTTTAACTGGACGTTTTAATCCGCCAGCGGGAGCGAGCTTTGTGGCGAGCTTAGGTGGTGATTTAGAAGCGTGGTGGTTGTTAGCATCAGATGCCGGTTACGGTTTCCGTGTTCAGGCGAAAGATCTTGTGGCAAATAAGAAAGCCGGTAAAACCGCTTTGAGCTTACCTAAAGGTGCCCAAGTGGTACTGCCTTGTATGGTTGAAGATGCGGATAACGCACGTGTAGTTGCAGTCACCAAGCAGGGCCGTATGTTAGTCATTCCGGCAAATGACCTGCCGGCTATGTCGCGCGGCAAAGGAAATAAGATCATTGGCATCCCGGGTAAAGATGTTGAATCGCGCGAAGATCATGTGGTCGGTATTTTAGCGGTTCCAGCGGGTGGTAAAGTTCGTCTGAACTCAGGTAAGCGTTATTTGTCTCTCAAGGCATCCGATCTGAATGCTTACGAAGGAGAGCGTGGTCGTCGCGGTAATAAATTACCACGTGGTTTCCAAAAGGTTGACTCCATCGAACTGGAAGATTGAGACGAGCTAGGCGATTAGATGCTGTTTAAACGAAAGCCTAGCCGCAAAAAAGTTACCCGTAAGAAAAAGACGGTGCGTAAGAAGGCGAGAGCAACTAAATCATCTCGTTCCAAAACGAAGCGCTCGACGAAGCGCCAAGCAGGTCTTTTACGCCGTTGGTGGCGCGGCTTGCTAGCCGTTGGCTTACTTGGGTTGTTACTGACCTTTGCTTACTCTATTCACTTGAGCCAAAGCGTTCGCGTTGCGTTTGATGGTAAGCGTTGGTCGATCCCAGCGCGTGTGTTTGCACGTCCACTTGAGCTCTATGTTGGCGCGCAAATCAGTGATGAACAGTTACGCTATGAGTTAGGTTTGCTTGGTTATCGTGCCGTTTCTAAGGTGTCTGATAATGCGCAATGGTCTGAGAGCAATGGCGTGTATCAGATTGCTTCACGTGCGTTTGAGTTTTGGGATGGACCTCAATGGGGTCAGAAGCTACGTGTGGTGCTGCAGAATGACCAAGTGGTCGAATTGGATGATGCTGGCACACGTCAGTCTTTAGATATTGTCCGTCTAGAGGCGCCATCCATTGGCAGTATTTATCCTGCACACCGTGAAGATCGTATCTTGGTTCGGCGCTCTGAAATTCCAGACCATCTCGTTGCTGCTTTGTTAGCGGTTGAAGATCGTCGCTTTTATGAGCATTGGGGTATTGATCCTCGTGGTCTTGCGCGAGCGATGTTTAATAACTTGCGTGCGGGTCGTGTGGTGCAGGGTGGCAGCACCTTAACGCAACAGTTGGTAAAAAATTTCTTGCTGAGCTCTGAGCGTTCAATAACGCGAAAGGTTAATGAAGCGTTGATGGCTTTTATTGTGGAATCGCGCTACAGCAAAGATGAAATTTTAGAAGCCTATGCTAATGAGATTTTCTTAGGGCAAGATCGTGAGCGATCAATCCACGGCTTTGGCTTAGCCGCACAATTTTACTTTAACCGTCCCTTACATGAGCTGCGGCTGCATGAAACCGCGTTGCTGGTTGGTATGGTGAAAGGCGCCTCTTATTACAATCCACGTCGCAATCCAGAGCGCGCTAAGACACGCCGGAATGTTGTTCTGACGGCAATGGCAGATCAGGGATACATCACCCAAGCGCAAGCAGAAAGAGCAAAGAAGGCGCCCTTAGGTGTCACTCAGCAGGGCAAGGTGAAAGATCACCGTTATCCAGCCTTCATACAAATGGTGCGTGATCAGCTGCGTCGTGATTATCACGATGAAGACCTTACCTCTGAAGGATTGCGCATCTTCACCACCCTAGATCCTTGGGCGCAACGTCAAGCGAGCGTGTCGGCTAATGAACAACTCAGCCTGATTGAGTCACAGCGTAAGATTAATAAAGGCACCCTTGAGATGGCGATGGTGATGGTGTCCCCACAAGGCGGCGAGGTGAGAGCCTTGCTAGGGTCGCGTAATCCAAGTTCGGCAGGTTTTAATCGTGCCTTGTTAGCTCAGCGCCCAATCGGTTCTTTGGTGAAACCGGCGGTTTATCTTGCGGCGCTGGCTCAGCCGGGCCGTTATTCATTAACTACCCTGCTGAATGACAAAGCGGTGGATATCAAAATGCCCAACGGTTCGCGTTGGCAGCCAAAAAACTACGATAAAAAAGAATACGGTAATGTCCCGTTGTATCAGGGATTGATGCGCTCGCTAAACCTCTCAACAGTTGATCTGGGCTTAAGTGTCGGCCTTGAGAATGTTGTCGAGATGGTTGAGAAGCTAGGTATTACGGAAGGTAAGGCCCAGCCTTATCCTTCGTTGTTACTCGGGGCAGTTTCTTTGTCGCCGGTTGAGGTCGCGCAGATGTATCAAACGATTGCAGCCGGTGGTTATCGTGCCCCCTTACGTGCGATCCGTGAGGTGCTAGATGCCAAGAATCAGCCATTGCAACGCTATGGCCTTGAGGTCACGCAAGTTGTTGATAACAAGCCGGTGTTTGTCCTCGAGTCAGCGATGAAGCAGGTCGTCGATCAAGGTACAGCACGCGGACTGAAACGTTACCTGGGTGAGAATCCAAACCTCGCGGGTAAGACCGGCACTACAGATGACCTTCGCGATAGCTGGTATGCCGGATTTGGGGGTGACCATGTTGCCGTGGTTTGGGTAGGGCGAGATGACAATAAGCCAACGGGGTTAACGGGCTCCTCTGGCGCGTTGCCGATTTACGGGCAAACACTGCGTCGTTTAGGTTACTCGCCGCTCATGCAAGATCCGCCGAGTGGTGTGAGTTATGAATGGGTGGATGAGTCAGCTGATCTTCTTGCTGGACCGAATTGTTCAGAGTCGATTCGATTACCCTTTATTCAGGGTAGTGAGCCAAAACGTTCTCGCGCCTGTGCCGGTGGTGGTTCTTCACGCTCTGGTTTGCTAGACCGTTTATTCAATTAAGCAGATTCGGGTATTTGGCATGGGAAAAGCGCTCTAAGCTGCATACAATGCCTGAATGTATTCTTTTAAAGCAATTTTCACTTTCAGTTTAATTAGCATTTTTTCATCGATGCTAAGTGGTTGTTTTAGCTCTGTAAAAGGCCCTGCACCGGTTGAAATTCGTGGTGATCAGCCGGCGCGTGTTTACCCTAGTCGAAAGTCTGATTTGAAAGTGCAGCCACTAGAGCGTCCAAGCGGTGTGGCTATTGCTAAAGCACAGCCCAATCGAGCAGTAGAAGTTTTAGTCCGCCGAGCAGATGATCAAAAGCGAGATGGCGATCTCATGGGTGCGTCAGCCAGTCTTGAGCGCGGTTTGCGTATTGCGCCGAACGAGCCTGTTTTATGGAATCGTTTAGCGGCGGTTCGCCTTGATCAAAAGCGTTTCTCTCAAGTAGAGCAGTTGGCCAAGAAGTCGAATGATCTTAATCCCTCATCACGTTTACGTGCAGATAACTGGGATTTGATTGCTAACGCACGCGAAGCCTTGGGTGATAAGCGTGGAGCAAAAGCGGCGCGTTCTAAAGCCACCACCATTCAATAAAATTTAGGAAGTAGTATGTCGATTAATTTATCAAACGAACTGATTGGTGATCTGCAAGATGCGGTGCTTAAGCAAGTACCCAACGCTGATACAGGCGTGGTGTTACAGCATTTAGCTGCGGTGATCGGTTTTGCGCTAGGCCATGAACCTATCTCAAAGCAAGATAAAGATGCTTTCTTAGCAGAGCTCAGCGCGTTTGCTGCACACGTATGCAGTGATATCCATAGCAAGACGCAAGAACAGCCCGCAACGCCACCAGCGGGTGATGCTTTCGGTATCTGGGAACCGAAATAAGCGACTGACCAAACCCTATGTTGTCTCCGATACTTGAGGTGCTCGGACCGGATGGTGTGCTTGCCAAAACGGTTGAGGGTTATGCTGTCCGTGATCAGCAATTGGAGATGGCCGAAGCAGTTGATGCAGCGATAGCTGATGGAAAAAACCTGATAGCGGAAGCTGGAACGGGCACCGGTAAAACCTTTGCGTATCTTGTTCCTGCATTACTTTCGCATCGTAAAATCATCATCTCGACTGGAACGCGTAATCTGCAAGATCAGCTTTTCTTGCGTGATTTACCACGGTTGCGTGACGCGATGGCAAGTGCCGTCAAAGTGTCTTTACTCAAAGGGCGATCTAATTATCTGTGTATTCATCGTATGGAAAATGCCATGCATGATGCGCGTGGTCACAGCAAAGAAATGCTTGCGTGGTTATTGGCCGTGCGCGATTGGTCGCAGACCACGCAGCGTGGCGATGTTGCTGAGCTAGTAGACGTACCTGAAGATGCGCAAATCTGGCCTCTGGTGACCTCAACGACAGATAATTGCTTAGGGCAAGACTGCCCTTCATACAGTAAATGTCATTTGGTGGAAGCACGTCGTAAGGCACAAGAAGCCGATGTGGTTGTCGTGAATCATCATTTGTTGTGCGCTGACTTTGCAATTCGCGATACCGGTTTTGGTGAGCTTTTGCCGGCGGCTGATGTCTTTATTATTGACGAGGCACATCAGCTACCTGAAGTGGCCAGTAACTTCTTCGGCACTGTGTTGAGTTCACGTCAACTGATGGAGCTGGTCACCGATACGACGACTGAGTATCACCGCGATATTGGCGACTTGCCGAAGATTCTTGATCAGCTCGAAAAACTCAAAAAGTCGGTATTAGATCTGCGTTTGGCATTTGGTACGACGCAGCGTCGCGAAGCATGGATCGTGATTGAGGATGACAACAAGATCCAAGAAGCATTTGATCAGACTGAGATTGAGTTAGATGTACTCAAAGGTATGCTTGAGGTCATTAAGGGACGTAGTAAGGGTATTGATGCGTGTTTAGCGCGATGTGAAACAACGCTTGAGATCATTACTACGCTGCGTCAACCGGAAGAACCTGATGAAGTCATTCGTTGGTTTGAAGTCTTTGGACAAAGTGTTCGCTGGAACAGTACACCTATCGACATCGCTAAATTATTTGGTAGTCAGGTTTCAGCTCATGGTCAAAGCTGGGTATTCACGTCAGCAACGCTTGCGGTAGGTGATAGTTTCGATCACTTTCAGCGTCAGCTGGGTATCTTCGAAAGTAATACTGGACGCTGGGATAGCCCTTTTGATTATGCGCAGCAAGCGCTTTGGTATGTACCCAAAGACATGCCACAACCTTCTGAACGTGACTATGGTAAAGCTGTCTTAGAACAAGTGTTGCCATTAGTTAAAGCGAGTCGCGGTCGCGCTTTCTTACTGTTTACTAGTCATCGCGCGATGAATGAAGCCGCTGACTGGTTGGATGAGCAAGGGCTTGAGTATCCGTTATTGGTACAAGGTGATGCGCCAAAAGCCGAACTACTCAATAAGTTTGTTGAACACGGCAATGCGATCTTATTGGGGACTTATAGCTTTTGGGAAGGCGTAGACGTGCGTGGCGATGCCTTATCGTTGGTGGTGATTGATAAGCTGCCGTTTGCATCACCGGGTGACCCTGTACTGCAAGCGCGCCTTGATGCGATTAAGGCACGTGGCGGTAATCCCTTTATGCAATATCAGGTGCCGCAAGCCGCGATTGCGCTTAAGCAAGGCGCCGGTCGTCTGATACGCGATGTTACCGACCGTGGCGTGTTTGTTTTGTGCGACCCACGCTTATTGAAAAAATCGTATGGCTATACATTTTTAGGTGCGATGCCAGAGTTTGCGAGAACGCGCGATATCAACGACGCGCTAGCTTTTTTTGATAATCACTAACGTTTTTTGCGTGGCATAACCGCAAGTTCGAGTAAGCGTGCGGTGATGAGCTGTTCTCTATTTGCGCC
>VMDJ01000063.1 GCA_008080925.1 Gammaproteobacteria bacterium | reverse complement strand
GAATGTGGTTGTGGAGAAAGTTTTACCGTTTAACGTGAGTTGATCGGTTCTCACGACGGCGCCCGCGAAAGCGGGCGTTGTTGCTTGAAGGGTGTGCGTATGGACATGTCGCAGAATTATTTTGAGCTGTTTGAGCTGCCAGTGGCATTCGATGTGGATCGTGATGCCTTAGCGCAGCGTTATCGCCAGTTGCAACAGGTTGTCCATCCTGATCGTTACGCTAGTGCAAGTGAAAGCGAGCAGCGTATCGCTTTGCAGCATGCGACATGGGTTAATGAAGCGTTCGATACGTTGAAAGACCCATTGCGTCGTGCGATGTATCAGCTCACGTTGGCGGGCGTAGATCTGAATCAAGAAACCGCAACCACCCGTGATGGTACTTTTTTGATGGCGCAAATGGAGCTGCGTGAAGCACTCAGTGAAGTTGAGCAAACCTCGGACCCTTTTGCATCGCTTGATAGCTTGATGCGAGATATTCGTCAGCTACTTAAACAACAGCTTGAATCATTGGCGGCACAATTAAATGATGGTTCTGAAGAAGCGTTAAAAGAGGCGCAAGAGGGCGTAAGTAAATTGCAATTTCTAACTAAGCTGCAGCGTGAAGCAGAAGCGGTCGAAGCGAAACTCGAAGAGGCGATGTAATGGCATTACTTCAAATTGCAGAACCTGGCCAATCAACGGCACCGCATCAGCATCGCTTTGCGGCGGGTATCGATTTAGGTACGACCAATTCGTTAGTGGCGACTGTGCGCAGTGGTGAGCCAGTTACGTTAGATGATGAATCTGGGCATGCGATTCTCCCCTCGGTTGTGCGCTACACGACTGAGCAAATCATTGTTGGAGAGGCAGCACGCCAAGCGGCGGTATCAGATCCACTGAATACCATCGCTTCAGCAAAGCGTTTGATTGGCCGTGCAATTAGTGAAGTGAAAGCACTTGGTGATCACTTGCCCTATCAATTTACGCAAACTGATCAAGCGGTCCCTCGTATTCAAACCGCACAAGGCGATGTCAGTCCGATTGAGGTGTCTGCAGAAATCCTAAAGGTGCTTGCCGCACGTGCAGAAGCATCACTTGGCGATGCATTAACCGGTGTGGTTATTACTGTTCCGGCCTATTTTGACGATGCACAACGTCAGGCAACCAAAGACGCAGCAAAGCTCGCGGGTTTAAATGTATTTCGTTTGTTGAATGAACCAACGGCAGCAGCAGTTGCCTACGGTTTAGACCATCAAGCAGAGGGCGTGCATGCAATTTATGACCTGGGTGGCGGTACCTTTGATATCTCAATATTGCGTTTGCAGAAAGGTGTTTTTGAGGTGCTCGCGACCGGTGGTGATTCAGCACTAGGAGGCGATGATTTTGACCATGTGTTGTCTGAATGGATTTTGCAGCAGGCAGATGTAACGAATGCTGATGCTTCCTTTTTGCGTCAGATCAGTGTTGCAGCCCGAGCGGCCAAAGAAAGTTTAAGTGAGCAATCATCAGCTGATATCCAGGTTGATTTGCCAGATGGTTCGCAATGGCAGGGTCAGTTGTCGCGCGATCAACTCAATGCCTTGATTGAGCCGCTAGTTAAGAAAAGTTTGATGGCTTGTCGCCGTGCAGTCCGAGATGCCGGCGTTGAGTTGGACGAAATCAAAGATGTTGTGATGGTCGGTGGTTCGACTCGCACGCTGTATGTGCGTGAGCGTGTCGGCGAGTATTTCGGTACTGAGCCACTTGTCAGTATTGATCCTGATCGTGTTGTCGCTATTGGTGCGGCGATTCAAGCGGATGTGCTAGCAGGTAATAAGCCAGATGGCGAGATGTTGTTATTGGATGTGAATCCGCTCTCGCTAGGTCTGGAGACTATGGGTGGCTTGGTTGAGAAGGTCATTCCACGTAACACCACCATTCCGGTGGCGCGTGCACAAGAGTTTACGACCTTTAAAGATGGCCAAACTGCGATGTCGATTCATGTATTGCAGGGTGAGCGTGAGCTGGTCTCGGATTGCCGTTCATTGGCGCGTTTTACCTTGACCGATATCCCGCCCATGGTGGCAGGGGCTGCGCGTATTCGCGTGACATTCTCGGTTGATGCAGACGGTTTATTGCATGTAGAAGCAGAAGAACAAAGCCAGGGCGTAAAAGCGAGCGTAGAAGTTAAACCATCGTATGGTCTGAGTGATGATGAGATCATGACTATGCTGAAAGCGTCGATTGATCATGCGGGCGATGATATGCAGGCACGTCGATTAGCTGAGCAAAAGGTTGAAGCGGCACGTGTAATTGAAGCGCTAACAGCAGCATTGGCGAGTGACGCTGATGAGCTACTAAATACCGAAGAGCGCGCTGGTGTAGATCAACAGCTTGATGCGTTGAAACAAGCAGCTGAAAACAGCACTGATGCTGAAACGGTTAAAGATGCGATTAAAGCGTTAGAGTCGCATTGTGAATTTTATGTAGAGCGTCGAATGAATAGTGGAATCCGCAAAGCGATGGCGGGCCATAAGGTCGATGAGTTTGAATAAGGAATAGGGTAAAGCATGCCTCAAATTATCTTTTTGCCAAATGACGATTTGTGCCCAGAAGGTGCAGTAATTCAGTGTGAGCCAGGTGTCACCATTTGTGATGCAGCCTTGGCGAATGACATTGAGATTGAGCACGCCTGTGAAAAATCATGTGCCTGTACAACTTGCCACATTATTGTGCGTGAAGGTTTCAACTCGCTTAACGATGCAACCGAAGACGAAGATGACATGCTAGATAAAGCATGGGGTCTAGAGCCGGATTCGCGTTTGGCTTGCCAGGCTGTGGTGGGTGATGAAGACTTGGTTGTAGAACTGCCCAAGTACACCATCAACCATGCAAAAGAAAATCACTAAGGAGACATCATGAGCTTAAAGTGGACTGATACCTTGGATATCGCGATTGAGTTGGATGAGGCGCATCCTGATGTGGATCCAACGCACGTTAATTTTGTTGATTTGATGAATTGGACCATGGCGTTGCCTGGGTTTGATGACAACAAAGATCGCTGTGGCGAAAAGATCCTTGAAGCCATCCAGATGGCGTGGATTGAAGAGCGAGAATAACGAGGCCGTCAGTGGTTTCTGTTGCGCAATCTCTCCCCGATAGCGGTGAGCTGACCGCCGAAATTGTTGCGCAATGGTTAGCGGGGCAGTCGCAGCAACGCTCTGCGAAAGATATCGATCGTTTAACGTATGCGATCGCTTTGATGCAAAAAATACATGCAGGCGAGACCAACACCGATGGTATGTCTCGTTCTTTGGCGTTATTGCATACGGCACATATCGCCGATTCACTGAAGCTCGATACCGATACCTTGCTGAGCATCTTTCTCTCTGAGCTACCTGCACGAGATGATTTTGCAGCTGAGCAAATTACTGAGCAGTTTGGTTCTGATGTCGTCACGCTGATTCAACAAGTCTCAAGACTGCGCGAAATTTCTCATCGTGGTGCCAAAACCGAAGCCCAAAACATCGAAAGCCTGCGCCGCTTATTGCTTGAATTGGCTGGCGATGTGCGCGTGATCTTAATCGTCTTAGTTAAACGGTTACGTTTGATGCGCTACCTAAAAAATACCGATGCGGAATTGCAGCGCGTTATTGCTCATGAAACGCGACAGGTCCATGCGCCATTAGCGAATCGTTTAGGTATCTGGACGGTTAAGTGGGAGCTAGAAGATCTATGTCTGCGTTTTCTCGAGCCTGATCAGTACAAAAATCTTGCTAAGCAACTCGATGGTAAACGTTTAGAGCGCGAAAGCTTCGTTGAGAATTTTTTGTGTGAGTTAAGTGAGATCTGTGAGGCCGCTGATATTCATGCGGATGTGATGGGTCGGCCAAAGCATATTTTCAGTATCTGGAACAAGATGCGTCAAAAGCAGCTGACTTTTGAACAATTGTTCGATGTGCGCGCTGTACGTGTGTTGGTTGATGATGTGACGCAGTGTTATGAGGTGCTGGGTTTGGTGCACAGCCAGTGGAAGCCTATTGCCAAAGAGTTCGATGATTACATTGCGAACCCAAAGCCGAATGGCTACGCATCACTCCATACTGCAGTGATTGCTAGTGACGGTAAGCCAGTAGAGATTCAGATTCGCACACATCAAATGCATGATCATGCGGAGCGCGGTGTTGCTGCACACTGGATGTATAAAGAGGCAAAAGCAAGTGATGCGGCGCTAGAGTCACGTGTTTCGATGATGCGTAATTGGCTCTCGCAAGAGGTCACAACGCATGAGGTTGATGCAGATGAGGTTGAATACGAGGCGCAGCGTATTTACGTACTGACGCCGCAAAATAAAGTGATTGAGCTATCAGCGGGTGCAACGCCAGTAGACTTTGCTTATGCAGTGCATAGTTCGGTGGGTGATCGTTGTCGTGGTGCCAAGATCAATGGCCAGATGGCAACGTTAACGCGCAAACTAGAAAGTGGTGATGTCGTTGAGATCATCACAGCAAAGCAGGGTGGGCCAAGTCGTGATTGGTTGAATGTGTCTTCGGGTTATGTCACGACATCGAAAGCGCGTAATCGAATAAAGCACTGGTTCAAACTGCAAGATTATGAAGAAGATTTGCATGAGGGACGTGCGGCATTAGATCGTGAGTGTCATCGTGCGCAAATACCTAAGGTTGAATTAGACCAATTGGCGAAGCGGTTTAATTTTAAAAACGTTGACGATCTTTATGCGGCTATTGGTCGAGGTGATGTCTCTGCAATACAGGTTGCAAATACTTTGCAGCCCAAAGTGCATGAGACTGCCGAAGAAGTCGATGAAAAGATCCGCAAGCGCACCAAGAAGCCGGCTAAGCCAGATGGTAGCTCGGGTCCCGTAATTGTCGGTGGCGTGAATGACTTAATGACTCATGTGGCACGTTGTTGTAAGCCAGTTCCGCCTGATCCGGTGATCGGTTTTATCACCCGAGGTCGAGGGATCACGGTTCATCATCAGGATTGTCGAGTGGTCGATAGGATTGATGTGACCGATCGTGATCGTTTAATTGATGTGGCCTGGAATGCACATTCAACGCAGCGTCACTATGTTGTGGATATCTTGGTTGAGGCCTACGACCGGAAAGGGCTTCTACGGGATATCACCTCAGTGTTTACGCATGCGGATGTTGATGTTTTGGCGGTCAAAACACGTTCGGACAAGCGTCATGAGCGAGCAAAGATGCGCTTTAGTGTTGAAATAGCTGAATTAGCTGAATTAGAGCGGGTGATGAACCAGTTAGCGCAGGTGCCAGACGTGCAAAGCGTTGGCCGTCAGGTGTAGCAGAAAAACCTGTAGACAGTTAAACTAAGCGCCGGTTTTTTCAGGAAAAATTGCCGTCCATCGCCTAGACTTTTTAGCGGTGTTTGAGCAGCTGAAAAAGCGCTCAGTTTTGAATCTTTAGCAGCCCCTCATTTGTGCTGAAGATGGGTTCAAATTTTTACTTATCTAATTGTTTTTCAAGGAAATTTAAAGATGGCAGTCCAGCGCACTATCTCTATTATCAAGCCAGATGCAGTTGCTAAAAACGTCATTGGCGACATCTACAACCGTTTCGAAAAAGCCGGCCTGCGTGTTGTTGCAGCAAAAATGGTGCACTTGAGTGAAGAAGAAGCTGGTGGTTTCTACGCGGTTCACAAAGAGCGTCCTTTCTTCGGTGAGTTGGTTGCTTTCATGACTTCAGGTCCAGTGATGGTTCAGGTACTGGAAGGTGAAAATGCGATCGAGAAAAACCGTGAGCTGATGGGTGCTACTAATCCAGCAGAAGCGGCAGCCGGCACCATTCGCGCTGATCATGCATCAACTATCGATGAAAATGCAGTACATGGTTCAGATGGTGAAGATACCGCGGCAACTGAGATTGCATATTTCTTCCCAGAAGGTATTTGCGAGCGCACTCGCTAATCATCCTTTATGAGCTTGGCGTCAGACAAAATGAATCTGCTCGACCTCGATAAGTCAGGTTTTGAAAACCTGGCTGTCGAGTTCGGCGCCAAGCCGTTTCATGGCCGTAACTTGCTGAAGTGGATTCACAAGCACGGCGTGATTGATCTTGAGCAGATGACCGATTTACCCAAAAGTTTTCGTGAAGCCTTAGCTGAGAAAACCTATATCGCAGTTCCTGAGATTGTTTTCGAACAGCCTTCGCTCGATGGCACGACTAAATGGGTGCTTGAGCTAGAAGATGGTCAGCGTATCGAGACCGTACATATTCCTGAAGGTGATCGCAGTACTATTTGCGTGTCATCGCAAGTGGGTTGTGCTTTGGATTGTTCGTTTTGCTCAACCGCACAGCAGGGCTTTAACCGTAATCTCACAACCGGTGAGATTATCGGCCAAATATGGCAAGCAACTCGCGAGTTAGGTCGTTCACCGACTAATGTGGTGATGATGGGTATGGGTGAGCCATTGGCAAACTTTGGCCCTGTTACTGCTGCCATGAAATTAATGACCGACGACTTGGCTTATATGATTGCTAAAGCGCGAGTCACTATCAGCACATCTGGCATTGTTCCTGCTTTACGTCGTCTCAAGGATGAATGTGATGTGAGCTTGGCTGTGTCATTACACGCGCCTACCAATGAGCTGCGTGATGAGTTGGTGCCTATCAATCAAAAATACCCACTCGAAGAATTAATTCCTGCGTGTAAAGAATTCGTCAGTGGTGAGCGTAAACGTAAGGTGACGTGGGAATACGTAATGCTTGATGGCGTTAACGATTCGATCGCACATGCTAAAGCGCTGATTCGTTTGTTAGAAGGCGTGCCTTCTAAAATCAATTTGATTCCGTTTAACCCTTTCCCGGGAACACGCTATACCACTTCGCCACGAGATAAGGTGGATGCCTTCCGTGATCGTTTAGTTCGAGCCGGTATCGTGACGATTACTCGCAAAACACGCGGCGACGATATCGATGCAGCCTGTGGTCAGCTAGTCGGAAAGGTGAGAGATAAAAGCCGTCGTCAATTACGACGCGATCAATCCGTTGCAGCGCAAGGAGGCAATGCTCAATGAAATACGTTCTAACACTTTTAGCTGTGATGCTGTTGATGGGATGTCAGTCGAATCCACAACGCGCTGCTGAAACGTCATCGACGGACAGTAAAGCGGGTGTTGATACGACAGGTGCATTAGGTTCACCTGTTGAGCGCCGTAGCGCAGCGAATGTATACGTGGAGTTGGGTACAGCATATCTACAAGAGGGTGTGCTGGGTGAAGCGTTAAAGAATGCGCGCAAAGCCATCATTGTCGACCCTGAGTTAGCGCCTGCTCACAACCTGCTTGGTATTGTTTATCAACGTTTAGGCAAAACGGTTTTGGCGGGTGAGCATCTTGCTAAAGCGGTCAGTATTGATCCATACGATCCATATGCGTTGAATGCTTTGGGTTCGTTTGAATGTGATCAAGCGAAATATGATGCTGCGATTTCGCGTTTTAAGGCTGCGTTAGATAATCCGCTATACCCAACACCTTGGGTGGCATCACATAACGCGGGCCAGTGTTCTGAGCGCCAAGGTAATGCCGCAAAGGCTGAAGATTATTATCGCGCTGCGCTAAAGCGAAACCCTGGCTTCGCACAAAGCTTGGCGCGTATGGCGCACATCAGTGCTGACAAAGGTCAATCGCTGAGCGTGCGTGCGTATCTACAACGTTATGCCGGTATTAGCCCGTTAACCGCTGATTTATTGTTACTTGGTGTTCGTGCTGAGAACGCATTGGGGGATGCAAAACAAGCTGCGTTATATGCAGCTGAATTGCGCAAGCGTTATCCAACAGCAAAGGAGATTGAGTCACTTTAGGCTCTTGATTAGCGATGGTTGAAGAAACAATAACTCAGCCTACTGACCAACAAATTTTGATTGGTAAGTTGTTGCGTGATGCGCGTGAGGCTAAAGGTATCGCGATTGAAGATATGGCTGAAAAGCTCCATCTGCTCACCGATGTGGTTCGTGGTATCGAACAGTGCGACTTCGAAGAGATGCCATCGCGCGTTTTTGTTCGTGGATATGTGCGTAACTATGCACGCTTGGTGGGCTTAAATGCACAAGAGATGCTGGACAAATTTGACCAAGCGCATCCTGAAGATCTCTCACATCTTAAGATAGATAAAACTCCACACTTACCTACCGACTCGCCGGCAGCCAGCCGTTTTGCCGGTGTTGTGACCTGGGTAACGGTTTTGGCGATTGTGATCTTGTTTGTGGTTTGGTGGTACGGCTACCTTACGCGTGAAGAATCGCAAGGGGACTCTGCAGAACAGGCTGTTATTACGGAAGAGGTGATTGTCCAGTTGCCTGTTGAATTAGCGCCTCAGGCAGAGAGTGTGACACCACCTGCATTAGTGGCTGAGCCTATCGAAGAAGTTCAAGCTGTCGAGCTTAAGCAAGATGTGATTGAGCCAATGAGTGCACTGCCTATTGAGACGGTACCCGTTGAGTCAACGATCGAAGCGCAGCCGGTTGTTGCAGAGCCAATGTTCATCGAGCCAGCTCAAGCATCAGTAATTGAAGAAAAGCCAATTAAAGATGTGGAAGTGCAACCCCAAGTACCCGCAGTTCCAGATGTACGTCTTAAGCTGAATGGTGATTGTTGGGTCATTGTTAAATCCGACGATGACAGTTTCAAGCTGGTGGGTTTGTACAACAATGGTTACGAAAAAGTCTTTGAGGGTAATGCGCCTTACACCATCGTATTGGGTAACTATGAGTCAGCCGAGCTGTGGGTGAGAGGTGAGTTGTACGACTTAACGCCTCATGCGCGTGGCAATGTGGCTCGCTTTACTCTGACTCTGTGATTCACAACCTAACCTAAGTAAATAGTGTAAGAAGGTATGTCGAAAAATATTCAAGCAATCCGTGGAATGCATGATCTGTTGCCAGATCAATCGCCACGCTGGCAGTTTCTTGAGCGTACTGTTGCGCAAGTGCTGAAGTCATACGGTTATTCTGAGATCCGTATGCCAGTAGTAGAGTCGACGGATTTGTTTAAGCGTTCTATTGGTGAAGTTACCGATATTGTCGAGAAGGAGATGTATACCTTCGAAGATCGTAATGGCGATAGCTTAACCCTGCGTCCTGAAGGTACGGCTGGGTGCGTGCGTGCTGCGCTTGAGCATGGTTTGCTGCATAACCAAACACAACGTCTTTGGTACTTTGGCCAGATGTTCCGACATGAGCGTCCGCAGAAGGGGCGTTATCGTCAGTTCCATCAGATCGGTGTGGAAACGTATGGCATGTCAGGTCCAGATATCGATGCTGAATTGATTCTGATGACCGCACGTTTGTGGAAAGAATTAGGTATTGATGGCCTTGAGCTTCAAATTAATACCCTGGGTACGCCAGATGAGCGCGTGATTTATCGCGATGCCTTGATTGCGTATTTTGAACAATTTACTGATCGTTTGGATGAGGATGCACAGCGTCGTCTACATACCAACCCTCTGCGTATCCTTGATACAAAGAACCCGGATATGGCGGAGATTGTGGCAGGTGCGCCAACCCTAGATGCATACCTTGGCGATGAGTCTAAACAACATTTTGATGCAATCTGTACTCAGTTAGATCGTGCGGGTGTTAAGTATGTGATCAACCCGCGCTTGGTGCGTGGCTTAGATTATTACTCGCGCACGGTTTTTGAATGGGTAACTAACCTGTTGGGTGCGCAAGGTACTGTATGTGCTGGTGGTCGATACGATGGTCTTGTCACTCAATTAGGTGGTCGTGAAACGCCAGCGATTGGTTTTGCGATGGGTGTTGAGCGTTTGATTGCAGTGATGGAAGAGTTGGGGCGTTTCGATGAACTTTCGCCACCGGTTGATGCCTATTTGGTGCTGGCAGGTGATCAGGCGCAAGTAATTGGCTTGGGTCTAGCGGAACAGTTACGTGATGGCATTCCCTCGTTGCGTTTGATGACGCATTGCGGCGGCGGCAGCATGAAGTCGCAATTTAAAAAGGCGGATAAGTCTGGTGCACCGATTGCTTTAGTTTTGGGCGATCAAGAAGTCGAAAGTGAACAGATCGCTGTTAAGTTTTTACGAGATCAACGCGACCAAGAGATGGTGGCATGGGATGATCTCACTGAGTTTTTAACCTCTTTGCAGTTTGAGGCATAACCATGAGTACGTATTTATCTGATGACGAACAAGCAGAAGCGCTGAAGAAATGGTGGAAGGAAAACGCCGTTTCAATCATCGTGGGTGCAGGTCTAGGTTTCGGCATCATTTTTGGCTGGCAGGGCTGGCAAATGTTTCAAACCTCGCAAGGTGAGGCGGCATCACAGTTGTATGCACAAGTCGAGCAGGCAACAAAATCGGGCGCTGATTTTGATAACACAGCAACACAGTTAAAAGCTGACTATGCCGGTAGCGCTTATGCGAGCTATGCAGCGATGCAACAAGCTAAAGCAGCTTACAAAGCTGGCAATCCAGATCGAGCACGTTCTGAGCTAGAGTGGGTTATGGCGAATGCACCTGATCCAGTGTTAGTGGATTTGGCGCGTTTACGTTTGGCGGCATTGCTTGTCGATCAACAGCAATACGATGCGGCTAAAGAAGTTATCGCAGCGGCTGGCACTTTCATGAAGGGTGACTTTGAGCAGCTTCAAGGCGACATTGCGCGTGCGCAAGGTGACAAGGTTGCTGCACTGGCCGCTTATCAAGCTGCTGCATCTAGTGGTGTGACGGATATGCGTTTGCTCAGCATGAAGATTGTTGATGTCACACCAGTTGAGGGTAAGTAAGTTGCACTCAATGATTCGTTTTCTGGTCGCGGTATCGTTAGCAATTACATTGAGTGCTTGCTCAAGTGTTGTTGAATACATTCAGCCAGCTGAAAAAAACCCACTCGCTGAATTAACTGATTTTGATGAAAAACTCGCGCTGAGTGAAGTGTGGCAAACCAGCTTAGCTGAGAATGATCATCGTCTGCATTTATATCCCGCTATCTCTAACGATCGTGTGTATGTGGCTGATGGTGAAGGGCTGTTGCAATCGCTCGATTTGGCCACAGGTAAAGTGCTTTGGTCGAATGAGACTGAGGCGACCTTGTCCGGAGGTCCTGGTGTTAATGATCGCTACGTAGCTGTCGGCACGCGAGATGCAGAATTACTGATGTTTGCGGCGATTGATGGTCAGCTTATCTGGCGTCAGCGTGTGAGTAGTGAAGTACTTTCAACGCCGGTGATGGATGATCAGCGCGTTATCGTGCGCACCATTGATGGCAAGGTAACTGCTCTATCTCTAACGGATGGTGCGCAATTGTGGCAGTTTGAACGTGAGATACCGGCACTAACGTTGCGTGGTAGTAGCTCACCTGTGTTGCAAGACGGTGTTGTTTATTTTGGCTTGGCGGGTGGTCGTTTGGTGGCTTTGAATGCTGAGACTGGCGCGGTTGTGTGGGATACCACCGTATCTGTTCCTCGTGGCCGTTCTGAGCTCGAGCGATTAGCAGATATCGATGCACCACCGGTATTACTGGATGGCGTTGCTTACGTTTCAACTTTCCAAGGGCAGGTTGCGGCAATCAATGCTCGTAACGGTCAGGCAATGTGGCGTCGTAATTTCTCGTCATACCGCTCAATGGATACCGATCGCAAAAGCTTATATGCCGCTGATGATAAAGGCTTGGTATGGGCATTTGACCTCGATACAGGCGCTGCACGTTGGCGCCAAGAAGGTTTAAAGAACCGTCAGACATCCGATGTGGTGTCTTTAGGTGGATTGGTTATTGCGGGCGATATCGAAGGTTATCTCCATGTGATGTCAGCTGCTGATGGCGCCTTCCTTGGGCGTATTGAATTGGATGATCCGATCGAATCAGGTCTTGTTGCCATCAATGGTCATGTCTTAGTACAAGATCGTGGTGGTCGTTTAACGCTTCTTAAGGTGAGTGCACAGCCTTGATGCTTCCTGTTATTGCATTAGTTGGCCGCCCGAATGTGGGTAAGTCGACGCTGTTTAATCGTTTAACGCGCTCACGAGATGCCTTGGTTGCAGACCAGCCGGGTATTACACGTGATCGTCAACATGGCGTGGGTAAGATTGGTGCGCATCCGTATGTCATCGTGGATACCGGTGGCATTAGTGGTCAGGCCGATGGCATTGATGTGTTGATGGAAAAGCAGGTGAAACACGCGATTGGTGAGGCGGATCATTTGATCTTCTTGCTAGATGGTCGCGATGGTATGACCGGTGCTGATGAAGCGATCGCAGAAGAGTTGCGTAAAACAGGTAAGCCAATCACCGTTGCAGTGAATAAAAGTGAAGGCTTGGATAAAGCGGTTGCTGGCGCTGACTTTTATGCCTTAGGTTTGGGTGATCCACATCTGATTGCCGCAGCGCATGGCGGCGGTGTAAAACATTTGATTAATACCTTACTCGATACCTTTATCTGGCCAGATAAAAAGGATGAGGAAGAGGAAGTCGAGGAAGCAGATAAGGGCATACAAATTGCACTTGTTGGACGCCCGAATGTGGGTAAGTCGACCTTGGTTAATCGCTTGCTTGGTGAAGACCGTGTGGTCGCGTTTGACCGCCCGGGTACAACGCGCGATTCGATTGCAATTCCTTTTGAGCAAAACGGTAAGCAATACACTTTGATTGACACAGCGGGTGTTCGCCGTCGCGCGCGTATCGCTGAAGCAATTGAAAAGTTCAGTGTGATTAAAACGCTACAAGCGATGGAGCAGGCTAACGTTGTTATGCTGATCCTTGATGCGCATCAAGGTATTAGTGAGCAAGACGCCACATTGGCCGGTCACGTGCTCGATAGTGGTCGCGCGCTCGTGGTGTGTATTAATAAATGGGACGGCTTAGATAGCCATGAGCGTGAGCAAATTAAAAGCGAGATGCTGCGCCGCTTACCTTTCTTGGCCTTTGCGGAATGGCGTTTTATATCTGCTTTGCATGGCAGTGGTGTGGGGCATCTGATGGAAGCGGTCGATCAAGCATATAACGCTGCGATGATTGATATGAAAACACCAGAGCTCACGCGTATTCTTGAAGAAGCAGTTCAGGAGCATCAGCCGCCGATTGCTCGCGGACGTCGTATTAAGCTGCGTTATGCTCACCAGGGCGGTAAGAATCCACCAATTATTGTGATCCACGGTAATCAAACCGATGCTGTGCCACCAACATATCAACGTTACTTAATGAATCGTTTCCGTGAATGTTTTGATTTACACGGCACGCCATTACGTATCGAATTTAAGGGTGGCGAGAATCCGTTTGAAGGTAGAAAAAACACACTGACAAAACGTCAGGTGGATAAGCGTCGCCGTATGATGAGGCACGTCAAGAAGCGTTAATCGGTCTTCTTACTTGTCTTAGTGACCGTCGCACGTAGTGTGCCTTCTGATAAGCGAACATCTATCGAATCACCCGATGCGACATCACTACTTTTTGTGATCACTTTGTTTTTGGCCGTGCTGACGATGCTGTAACCACGCTCAAGAGTCGCTAATGGGCTAATCGCGTGAAGCTCACGAGAGTGTGCGTTTAATTTTTCGCGACGTGCCTTTAGGGCTGATTCGGTAGATCGTGCCAGACGGCTTTGCATGGATGAAAGTCGTTCTTTGAATCGTTCGATGATCGCAGAAGGTCGCTGCTGCTGAAGTCGAATATTTAAGTTGTTTGCCGCTGTTTGTTGCTTCAAGAGAGTGTTAGAAACTGAGCGTTGTAATCGTAGTTGGATTTCATCAAGACGTTGTTGCTGCTGTTGAGTGCGCGCACGTGGATGTTGACGCGTTAAGCGTTGCTCAAGTTGTTGAAGCTGTTTTTGTTTAGCCGCTAAGCTTTGTTGTGTGCGAAGGGTTAATTGCGCATTCAACTGATGTACACGTTGGCTAATTTGGGCCTGGTCAGGTGAGATCAGCTCAGCCGCTGCAGATGGCGTAGGTGCTCGACGATCAGCGACAAAATCGGCAATCGTGAAGTCAATTTCATGTCCAACTGCGGAGACGATAGGAATGTCAGCAGCTGCGATATCACGTGCTAATTGCTCATCGTTAAATGCCCAGAGATCTTCGATGCTCCCTCCGCCACGAGTTAAGACGATGACATCATCCTGTTGGCGCGTAAGTGCATTGTTCAAGGCTTGTCGTATATCCGCGGGCGCCTCAGTGCCTTGCACCAAACATGGATAGATAGTGACTGTGGCAGTAGGGTGTCTGCGTGACAGAATATTCAGCATGTCACGAATCGCAGCGCCACTCGATGAGGTGACGATGCCGATATTTATCGGATGCGCGGGTAATTCTTTCTTCAGTGATGTCTCAAAAAGACCTTCTTTTTGAAGCTTAAGCTTTAGCGCTTCAAAGGCTTTTTGCAAAGCGCCTTCACCAGCGGGTTCCATCGACTCAATAATGAGTTGGCAATCACCGCGAGGTTCATAAAGCGCCACTTTCGCCCGAGCAATCACCGAGTCGCCGTCTTTTGGCTTAAAGCGAAGCAGATTTGCTTTGCCTTTGAAGAGGGCGCAGCGAATTTGGGCGTGGGAATCTTTTAGGCTGAAGTAAAGATGACCGGAACGGGGAATGCTGAGATTCGAGATCTCGCCCTGCACCCAAAGCAAGGGAAAGCTGCCTTCCAGCACATGACGCAATTCGCTGTTGAGTCGGCTGACGCTAAAGATGTCACGATTTTCGGTCATACATAAAAAAAGCCGGGCTAAGCCCGGCTTCCGTGCTGAGTTATCAACAAATTATTGATAAATGTAGCTTGGGTTGCCAGCGCCAACTTGAGTTTTCGCTTGGCTTTGAGCAGTTTTAGCCTGGTAGTAGGCTTTAATCGCTTCACTTTGTGCTTGAGCATATTTGCCTTCAGCAACTAGCGCTTCTGCAGCTTTCAATATTTTGCCGGTGTCACGCCATTCAAAACCTGCTTTCTTAGCGGCTTTATTTTCAGCTGAAGCAGTTTCAATAGCAGCTACCGCTGAGCGCTTTTCAGGCTCTGGAGCTTGGGTGTAAGGCTCTTTTGCAGCGTTGCTTTGACAGCCAGTGAGGGTAAAAGTGGCGGCAATCGCGCCAGCGATCAGTACTTTTTTCATTGTTTTCTCCGTTCCTAGGGTGTCATGTCTATTTTGTTGCTTCGTGGGTGTCATGACTCACCCAGAAGCTTAATGTGGAATTATTTTAACCCACTTTGGGAGTATTTGTACTTTCAATTAGTTAGGTAATTTGGTTTACCTAAAAGCAGCCAAATTCTATAATAAGTTGCTAATTTTCCTAGCCGCCCCCGGAGTTACGATGCGTTTCGCACAAGATCAAGAAGCTTTAACCTTCGATGACGTTTTATTGGTGCCTGCGCGCTCGGATGTGCTCCCTAAGGATGTCAGCCTTGCAACCCAGCTAACTCGCGGTATTAGCCTAAATATCCCGCTTGTTTCGGCGGCGATGGATACTGTTACCGAGAGTCGTTTGGCGATCGCGATGGCTCTGGAAGGCGGTATCGGCATCATTCATAAGAATATGCTGATAGACGACCAAGCGGCGCATGTTCGTGCGGTTAAGCGCTACGAGAGTGGTGTAATCCATGATCCATTCACTGTGTCACCTAATTTGAGCATCGGTGAAGTGCTTGAGATCACTCGTCAGCACAACATATCCGGTGTGCCAGTGGTCGATGGCAACAACTTGGTTGGTATCGTGACTAGCCGAGACTTGCGTTTCGAAACCCGTCTTGATGAGAAAGTTTCATCCATCATGACGCCAAAAGATCGTTTGGTGACAGTGAAAGAGGGCGCTAAGAAAGAAGAAGTTCTCGAGAAACTTCATACCCACCGTATTGAGAAGGTCTTGGTGGTTAACGATAACTTCGAGTTGCGCGGTTTGATTACTGTAAAAGATATTCAAAAGGCAACGGACTATCCAAATGCGTGCCGCGATAGCGCTGAGAGCTTACGTGTCGGTGCGGCTGTTGGTGTTGGTGATGGCACTGAAGAGCGTGTTGAAGCACTGGTTGCTGCCGGCGTTGATGTGGTTACCGTCGATACTGCACATGGTCATTCGCGCGGCGTTATCGAACGTGTTGGTTGGATCAAAAAGCAT
>VMDJ01000032.1 GCA_008080925.1 Gammaproteobacteria bacterium | reverse complement strand
AACCAACGCCAGATGGCATTGTTATTCAGGGTGGATCTATTGGCGGTGGCTCGGGAAACAGTCATGGTGATCACCGTATTGCGATGTCGTTTGCCATGGCAGCATTGCGCGCGACAGGTGATATCTCGATTGATGATTGCGCCAATGTGAACACATCATTCCCTGGCTTTGTCGAGTTAGCCGCTTCAGTCGGTTTAAAGGTGTCGGTCGCGTGAGCGCTGTTCCGGTTATTACCGTTGACGGCCCCAGTGGCGCAGGCAAAGGTACGGTCGCCAAACTGCTCGCTGAGCAGCTAAAGTTTAAAATTCTCGACTCAGGTGCCTTGTATCGCTTGACCGGTCTTTTGGTAAATCGTGCCGGAAATGGCTTTGATAATGAGATTGAGGCAGCTGAACTCGCGTCCTCGATGCAGGTCGAGTTCACAGTTGATGGCGTTATTTTGAACGGTGAGGACGTTTCTCTGGCGATTCGCACCGAATCTGCAGGAAATGATGCCTCCAAGGTCGCTGCCATGCCGGCTGTTCGTGCAGCACTTTTGGACTGGCAAAAGGCCTTCGCCAAGATGCCCGGATTGATCGCCGATGGCCGGGATATGGGCACCACCGTTTTCCCTCAGGCGCCACTTAAGATTTTCCTTACGGCGAGCGCCGAAGAAAGAGCGCAAAGACGTCATAAGCAGTTGAATGAAAAAGGGATATCCAGTAGTATCGCCGCCCTTGCTGCCGAGATCGCCGAACGTGATGAGCGTGACCGGACGCGAGCAACTTCTCCATTGGTGCCTGCCGATGATGCAATCGTAATCGATTCAACATCGCTTTCTATTGATGAAGTGGTGCAACAAATTCTTACGCTTTGGTCTGACCGAAGCTAAAGAAAGCCACTGATGTGGCATTGGCGCAGCACACTAAGTGTTGCAATCTTTTAACTTAACAAGTCCCTGATTTGATTCATCAAAAAGGGGTGGTGACCTCCTAGAGGTCTGGGTTTTATCAATCATGTCTGAAAGTTTTGCCGAGCTCTTTGAACAGAGCCTTGTCGACACTAATCTCCAAACCGGTTCTATCGTAATCGGTACTGTTGTAGCCATCGAAGGTGACAACGTAATCGTAAATGCTGGCCTCAAGTCTGAAGGCGTTATCCCAGTATCACAATTCACTGATTTCGACGGTAACGTTGAATGTGCAGTGGGTGATCAAGTGGAAGTTGCGCTTGATGCTGTTGAAGATGGTTGGGGTGCTACCCGTCTGTCTCGTGAGAAGGCTAAGCGTCACCACGCGTGGAAAAAGCTCGAGAAAGCTTTCGAAGCAGAAGAAATTGTTACTGGTCGTATCAACGGAAAAGTCAAAGGTGGCTTCACTGTTGAACTCGAGCAGATTCGTGCGTTCTTGCCAGGTTCACTGGTTGACGTTCGTCCTGTTCGCGACACAGCTTACCTAGAAGGTAAGGAACTCGAATTTAAAGTTATCAAGTTAGACCAGAAGCGTAACAACGTTGTTGTTTCTCGTCGTGCTGTTGTTGAGCAAGAGTACAGCGAAGAGCGTGATAAGTTGCTTGAGAACTTGGTTGAAGGCCAAGAAGTTAAGGGCGTAGTTAAGAACTTGACTGACTACGGTGCGTTCGTAGATCTCGGTGGTATCGATGGTCTATTGCACATCACTGATATGGCTTGGAAGCGTGTTAAGCACCCATCTGAAGTTGTAGAGATTGGTGATGAAGTTGATGTGAAGATCTTGAAGTTCGATCGCGATAAGAACCGCGTATCACTAGGTCTGAAGCAAATGGGTGAAGATCCATGGGCAAACATCACTCGCCGTTACCCAGAAGGTCAGCGCTTGTTCGGTAAGATCACCAACATCGCAGACTACGGTGCTTTCGTTGAAATCGAAGATGGCGTTGAAGGTTTGGTTCACGTTTCTGAAATGGATTGGACCAACAAGAACGTACACCCAAGCAAAGTTGTTAACTTGGGCGACGAAGTTGAAGTGGTTGTGTTGGATATCGACGAAGAGCGTCGTCGTATCTCTCTCGGCATGAAGCAATGTCAGAACAATCCATGGGAAGACTTCGGTGAGAAGTTCAAGAAGGGCGATCAAGTCACCGGTACTATCAAGTCAATCACTGACTTCGGTATCTTCATCGGTCTTGATGGCGGCATTGATGGCTTGGTTCACTTGTCAGACATCACTTGGGAAGGCGAAGGCGACGATGCTATTCGCAACTTCAAGAAAGGCGACGAGCTTGAGACTGTTGTATTGGCAGTTGACCCAGAGCGTGAGCGTATCTCTCTAGGCTTGAAGCAGATGGATTCTGATCCGTTTGGTAACTTCATTGCGATGAATGAGAAAGGTTCTATCGTTAAAGGCACCGTAGCTGAAGTTGATGCTAAGGGCGCAGTTGTTACTCTTTCTGATGATGGTGTTGAAGGTTACATCCGTTCTTCAGACTTGGCGCGTGATCGTGTTGATGATGCACGCAGCGTGTTGAAAGAGGGTGATGAGATCGAAGCTAAGTTTGTTGGCGTTGATCGTAAGAACCGCACCATTAGCTTGTCTATCAAAGCGAAAGACTTTGATGATGAGAAGTCAGCTATCGCTGCTTATAACAGCGATGCAGCTTCAGCAGGTACTACCTCAATGGCAGATCTGTTGAAAGAGCAAATGGATAAGTAATCCTCATTAGCCACTAAACTTCGGTTTAGTGGCTGCTTAAACGGAATAATCTAAATGACCAAATCTGAATTGATAGAAGTCATTGCTCGTGAGCAAAGCCATTTGGCGTATCGCGATGTCGAGCTAGCAGTGAAGTGCATGATTGAACAAATGAGTCATGCCTTATCGACTGGTGATCGTATCGAGATTCGTGGATTTGGCAGCTTCTCTTTGCACTACCGTCCACCGCGTATGGGTCGCAATCCTAAGACCGGTGATTCTGTCGCATTGAGTGGTAAGTACGTTCCACACTTTAAGCCAGGTAAAGAGCTTCGTGAGCGAGTGAACGCAAAATATGACCCAGAGGGTTAAGCGTCCATAAGATGATGTTCAGCAAAATAGCCGACGTAAGTCGGCTTTTTTGTGCCTATCGATCAGATGAGGCTTTAGCTGGAGGAGCTTTCTTTTTCTTTTCTGAGAAAGAAAGAGAGGCGTTACCAGTCGATTTATTCGTTGAAGAACTCGATGTTGCTGTTTGACGTCCTTGGACTTGTTGTCCATCGGTACGAATTGATTTTGTCTCGACAAGTTTTTGGTGCAGTTCTTTATCGTAAGCAAGCTCAAAACTTCGCGGCACAAGATTGTCATCTTGGTTGATCCATAAATAGATGCGACCTTCGTCACCTTTTTGTTTGTCAGGTTCATCAATGTGATGACTAATCAGCGTGAAGTCTTCTGGCATACTGGATGTGCTTGGCCATCCCGTTAATGCGTTTGTGGAAACGTAATGTGCGCTATACAACAGTGGTAAGCCGATCAGTAGAAAGGTCTTACTGCGCTGAGTAAGGTTACTTTTGCTTAGCCACAAACCAATCAGCACCAGCGGCACGACATATAAACTGATTTGTAATATGAGCCACAGCTTATCCATAGGGATTCTCTAGGTTGTCGTAATTCGGTTCTAAATTATAAGGTGTGAGTGTTACGGGTAGATCGTTCACATCACTGAGATTGCCTTGTTGATCTAAAGAGAAGCGGACAACAGTTGTTTCTTGGTCTTGTTTGTTCATAACGACCTTTTTTACAAAAGCCGTTTGCAGTGTTGGATTAACACGCTCAACTTTGACTAAAGCTTCAAATGGCTGCTTTGATTTTTGCGTGTAGTAATAAAGATTGACTGTGTATTCTCCGGTAATGATTCCACGTATGGTCACTACTTCTTGGTTGATTGGGTAAATAACTTGTTTCCCGTCGACGATGATGGTGTCGTTTATTTCACCTCGATCATCACGATCAAGATGTAACCATCCGGCATCTTTGCGCAAATAGGATGCTGTCTCACCAAGTGGGTCCTGAACCCATAGATCAATATCATCCGCGAGTTGGTCGGGCCAAGTGACAGAAATGATGTATTCCGCTTTCAGGTCAATACGGCCTTTGCGTGCCTGTGGATTAATAAACATCAGTGCAATTAAAAACAAAAAGGTAAAACCTAAGAGCGCGTTAAAGAGCAAATCAACAAACGGATCTGATCCTATGCGCCGTTGGATAAAACGACTGCGTCTCACTGGTTGATCTCACGCAAGGCTTTTAAGTGACGAAGGACGTGAACCTCGGATAACTCGATAATGTCGGCAAGTAAACGGTTTGCCCCTTGATCAAGCAATTGATATTGAAAGCTCAGCAGAATGCCTGCGGTTAAACCCGATAGGGTGGTGTACAGTGCGATCTGCATCCCTTCAGTCATGCGTGTCAGTAATTGCTGAAGTGCATGGAGGTCGATACTGCTGACAGTGGATAAAGAACCGAGCATCAAGATAAAGCCAATTACAGTTCCAAGAAGACCTAAGCGGACTAAGAGATCAGCGATGAACCAGCCGGTTTCATGTCCCCGACGGAGTTTGTTATCTAAACGATCGAGTAGAGCTTCATGACCTGTTAGAGCGCCACAGGTGATAACTTTTTCAGCGAGCAGGGTGATGTGTTCTTTTGCGACAGATGGCTCTGTAGAGTCGTTAGCAAAATGTACCTGTCCCTTGGCTGATTCAAATAATGAATCACTCTGACGAGCAGACTGTGTGAGCTGGGCGGCTTTATTGACCTCTTTGCCTAATTGCCAGGAAAGCCATCCAACATGCAGCGTTGCAGCGAAGAAAAAGGCAAGAATAGCGACAGAGAGATAACTGGCATCGCTTTGGATAAGGGTACGTATCAGATCGTAATGATGCGCTAGGGCAAGTCCTGCGATAAGGACGCCAATAAACAGCAGCCAGCGATTAAATGTACTAAAGGCATCCGATTGCATGCCCAGCCTCCTCAGTGATTTTTTATTATTTTGAGGAGTATAACGAGAAGGGGATATCCAACAACGCCACGGTTAGCGTTGTTGGATTTCGTCCAAGACCGCTCTCCAGCGGTCAGTTCGCGGGAGTTCAGGCAACGAGTGTCATAATGGTGAGATAGCCGATCGCCAGGCAGGCTACGGTGGCTAGCTCAGTCATGCGATTGGGCTTATTTTCGCCTTTAGGATCAAGTGTCATCATCAGTGGGACAACATTTTTCACCTGGTCACGCATTACGTAAGTTGTTGTATTCATTGAATTCTCCTCTTCAATGTTTTCTTTATGTTCTCTATTATAGTTATTAAAGAGAACAAAGCAAGAACAATTTGCACTGAACATGCAGACTGAAGGAAAGGGATGAAATCAAATCAATATTAGGGTAAGCTAATATGAATATCTGCCGAAGTTTGGCTAAACACAGATCCGTTAACGATTAGGTATCGGGAATATGGCACAAACACATTCAGTTGATCATTGTATCGAGCAAGTCTGTCAAAAAGGTTGTAGCTCGGTATGGAGTGATATCGAAGCACTCGAAGCAGGTCGAGCAATTCCTGAGGCAGAAGGCCTTGATGAAGGCCAGAGAGCAGCGGTCTTAGTCGAACTTAAATCGGTTATGTCAGTCTACGAAGGCACTTGTTCCGTTTCTTAATCACCTTTAACTCTTACTCACTCTCCGTATACTTCCCCCCTAAGATTTTTAGGAGAGCTGAATGTCTCATCTAGCCCGCGTTTTAAATTCTCAATTAACAGATTGGGTTTATTCAAAAAAGTCCGCTATTCATGGCACCGGTTTATTTGCCAAAAAAGGCATCAAGAAAGGTGAGTACATTGGCACCTACTGGGGACCTGAGGCCAAACGTAACGGCATGTACGTGTTATGGGTATATGAGGGTGAGACAGAAGAATCAGCAGTGGGTAGATCTGGTCGGAACCTGTTGCGCTTTTTGAATCATTCGGTGCCCGGTAATTGTGAGTTCGAGGAATTTGATCTTTACGCTCGCCGCAACATTAAAAAAGATGAAGAGCTCACCTTTGATTATCAAGAGTCTGAGTTTGACTGATTCATCAAATAAAACCGACACCATCTATCAATCACCTCAGTCTACGCTAGGTGATTTTGTTTTTGATGCGTCGGTTGCTAATGTCTTTCCAGACATGATCCAGCGCTCGGTGCCTGGCTATGCCGCTATCATTAACATGATCGCTATCTTGACCGAGTTGCATGCTCAACCAAATACGCATCTTTATGACTTGGGTTGTTCGTTGGGTGCTTCAGCTAATGCTATGGCCAATGGCTTGGGTGATAAGGACTGTCGCATCATCGCGGTAGATAATTCACAAGCGATGCTGGATAAAGCCACAGCCAACTCATCCCTAAATGCTAGCCGCATTCGGTTTGAACTTGGTGATATTCGCGAAGTCGATATCCAGAATGCGTCGTTAGTGGTACTTAATTTCACACTGCAATTCTTGCCACGCGAAGAACGTGCAGAGCTACTTGGGAAAATCGCGAAAGGCTTACAGCCTGGTGGCATCTTGATATTGTCTGAAAAAATTCAGGCTGAAACACCGGAAGAAGATGAGCGTTTAATTGAAATGCATCACGCCTTTAAGCGATCTCAAGGTTATTCAGAGTTGGAAGTCAGTCAAAAACGTTCTGCGCTGGAAAATGTTTTATTGCCTGAAAAGTTGAGTACCCATACGCAGCGTTTAAAAGATGTTGGCTTTACGTCGGTAGATTGTTGGTTCCAATGTTTTAACTTCGTCTCCATGGTTGCCCGCGTGTGATCGATATTGAAAACACACTTGCCGTGCTGCGCGAGCATGAGCTGAATCAGTGGGCAGATCACTTAGCGCCAATTCTTACGTATCAGCAAGAGAATCCACATGGCGATTTGGCTCGTTGGAAGTCGGCGCTTGATGGGTTACCCGTTATTCAATCTGGTGATGTCGATCTGTCTGTAGGTCCAATTACAGTCAATGCCAAGCTTTCAGCTGAAGAGCAATCGAAGCTCCAATCAGCTTTAGAAGGCTTACGCCCTTGGCGCAAAGGGCCGTTTCAATTGGCTGATACGGCTATCGATACAGAATGGCGTTCTGATTGGAAGTGGGATCGCGTCCTGCCGCACATTCAATCGCTAAAGCATCGCAAAGTCTTGGATGTGGGTTGTGGTAATGGTTATCACTGTTGGCGAATGCGCCAAGAAGATCCAGCGCTTGTGGTAGGTATTGACCCCAGTCCTTTATTTACCGTGCAGTTCCATGCCGTCAAAAAACTGATTACTGATGCAGGTCGCGCTGACCTCGCAAACAATACCCTGATGATACCTGTAGGCTTTGAAGCGGTGCCGGATGGACTTGAGTCTTTTGATACGGTTTTTTCAATGGGTGTTTTGTATCACCGTCGATCACCTATCGACTTTTTACAATCGCTTAAGAAAACCTTAAAGCCGGGCGGCGAGCTTGTTTTAGAGACGTTGGTAATCGAAGGGGATGCGCAAGCCTGTTTGATCCCTGAAGATCGGTATGCGCAAATGCGAAATGTTTGGTTTATTCCAAGTGTTGAGCAATTAGCGTTATATATGCAGCGCGTGGGCTTCTCAGATGTCCGCTGCGTTGACGTAAATATTACGACGACCGATGAGCAGCGCTCCACAGAATGGATGTCGTTTGATTCGCTCAGTGACTTTCTGGACCCAAATGATCCACTTAAAACAGTGGAAGGCTATCCATCACCCATGCGCGCCGTCATGATTGCAACGGCTTAGTGATAGCGACGCATCTGTCCGACAAGTACACCTTGAACTTGAACCATCTCTGCGGGGTAGTGCATGGGTGACATGCTGCTATTCGCAGGATGCAGGATGATTTCAGCACCATTTTTCTCAAAGCGTTTGAGTGTTGCATCTTCATCATCAACGAGTGCGACAACAATTTCGCCATTGCGTGCGGTGACGCGTTGTTCAATGACAACCCAGTCGCCATCAAAGATGCCTTCCTCAATCATTGAGTCGCCTTTTACCTCAAGCACATAACATGGGCCTGATGAACGGAGTGCTGGTGGTACAGACATGGTCTCGTGGCCGGCGATAGCAGAGATCGGTTGACCCGCTGCGATACGACCATAAAAGGGCAGCTCATCTTCGTCATTCGCTGCAATGCTCGGTTCAAGCTCAACGGTGCTTTCTTCGCTTGAGGTCAGACGAACACCGCGGCGTAAATTATTCATCGGTTCGATCAGGCCGGCTTCGATCAAGGCATGCAGTTGTTTGTGCAAAGAGCCTCGTGACTTCAAACCCAGTGCTGTGCAGAGTTCATCCAGTGTTGGTGGATGCGGCATATCCGGCAGATTGTCTTTGAGGTAATCGTAGATTTCCTGCTGACGGCGGGTGAGTTTCGGCTGTGACATGGTGTGCTCCATGGGATCGAGTTCTCAATTTGTTCTACATTATAGAACAAAAACAGAACGCGTCTAGCGTTAATTAGGCTTTAACTAAATAGAAGCTGAAGTGCTGGAGAAGGGGGATGCAGTGTTTAAGCGTGTTAGCTTTTTTAAGTGCGAGTGACGTTTTGGCCACGATCGGGAAGTGCCCTTTGCTGACATCCGATGCGGGTGCAAAACGGATTAAAAGGGTTCGATCTGATGGATGCTTGGCTGCCCACTGTTCAATCAAGTCGACAATTTCGTGCTCTGAGTGATCATTCAAGGTGATTTGATCATCAATTTGCAGCTCTTCGAGGCGGATATCGGGTGAAAAGAAGTCGGTCGTCATTGATGATGCAAATACTGTCTTGCTTACTGATGCCTCTATAGTAACGGCTGATAAAAATGAGTTATCGCTTTTTTATTTCAGGGGGAAATAAGTGGCACAGTCTTTTGATGTGATTGTTATCGGATCAGGGCCTGGTGGCGAAGGTGCAGCAATGCAGCTAGCTAAGCAGGATAAGCGTGTCGCAATTATCGAATCATTTCCTCAGCTTGGCGGTAACTGTACGCATAAAGGCACCATTCCAAGTAAGGCCTTACGTCATTCGATTCAAATGGTGGCTGAATACCGACAGAACCCTTTGTTTGAGAAATGCATCAATCGGATGGATATCTCATGGCCGGATCTATTGCGCAGCTCTAATCGTGTGATTGAAAAGCACGTCACCATGCGCGAGCGTTTTTATTCGCGTAACAATGTTGAAGTCTTCAGCGGCGAAGGCTATTTCATCGATGAGCATACGATGGGTGTAAAGGGTCATGATGATGAGCAGTTAGAGATCAAAGCGGAGCACATCATCATCGCGACAGGCTCACGTCCTTACCGCCCACCGGAGGTCAATTTTGATCACCCTTGTATTGTTGATAGCGATACTGTTCTAGAGCTGCAACGCACACCGCGTCGCGTCACTATTTATGGTGCCGGTGTAATTGGTTGTGAGTATGCATCGATCTTTGCCAATCTTGATGTAAAGGTAAATTTGGTTGATACGCGAGATCGTCTGCTGTCGTTTTTAGATGACGAGATTACCGATGCCTTGAGCTATCACTTACGTGATCAGGGCGTGGTGATCATGCATAACGAGCAGTTTGATTCGGTTGAGGAGCATCCTGGCTCGGTCACGTTGAAGCTCAAATCTGGCAAAGAGGTGCAATCGGATTTGTTGTTCTGGGCTAATGGTCGAAGCGGTAATACTGAAAACCTCAATCTAGATGCGATTGGCTTAGCGGTTAACTCACGTGGCCAGTTTGATGTTAACGAGCAGTTCCAGACCAAGTGTCCACATATCTTTGCAGTGGGTGATGTGGCGGGGCCGCCGGCCCTAGCGAGTGCGTCGTATGATCAAGGACGCTTTGTCGGTCAGATTATTTCTAATGGTAAGTCTGATTGGCGTCTGATTGATGATGTTCCTAACGGTATCTACACCAACCCAGAGATCAGCTCAATTGGCATGACTGAAGCGGAGCTAACAGAGAAAAACATTCCTTACGAAGTAGGGCGTGCTGAGTTTAAGAATCTCTCTCGTGCACAAATCCAGAACAGAAAGGTCGGCATGCTAAAGCTGTTGTTCCACCGAGATACGCTAGAGCTGTTGGGTATTCATTGTTTTGGTGCGCAGGCGTCTGAAATTGTGCACATCGGTCAGGCCATCATGTCGCAAGAGGGTGAGGCGAATACAGTGAAGTATTTTGCTGAGACGACCTTCAATTACCCCACCATGGCGGAAGCCTATCGCGTAGCAGCCTTGTACGGGCTGAATCGTATTAGTTAATTAGCGTTTGGTTACATAAGCTAGGTTTCTTTTAAGTATTGAAATTTCTCGGGGCTAGACGTCTATGGTTGAGCCGCCTTTGCCCATACACTCCCATTGTCGACAATTGTCATAACCGTAACCCTTCGAGGAAAAGGATGAACGAATACATACTGGGTTTGCACGAAGTGCAAATGAGCGACGTCGATCGAGTAGGTGGTAAGAACGCTTCTCTCGGTGAAATGATTCGCAACCTAACAATGGATGGTCAGGTCAAAGTGCCAGGTGGTTTTGCGACAACAGCTCACGCGTACCGTGAGTTTTTAGCGCACGAGGGTTTGGCTGATCGTATTAATAAAGCGTTAGATGAGCTTGATGTTGATGATGTAAAGCGTCTTGCGGAAGTGGGTGCGCAAATTCGTGGTTGGGTTATGGATACACCATTCCCACCAGCGTTTGAGTCTGCACTGGAATCAGCTTACGCAGAACTTGAAAAAGAATACGGCACTGACGTTAGCTGGGCAGTTCGCTCATCGGCGACGGCAGAAGACTTACCCGATGCCTCTTTCGCAGGTCAGCAAGAAACGGTTCTTAATGTAAAAGGTTTGGCGCACATCAAAGAATGTGTGCATGAGGTATTTGCCTCGTTGTTCAACGACCGCGCAATCGCTTATCGCGTTCACCAAGGGTTTGATCATTCTTTGGTGGCATTGTCAGCTGGTGTACAGAAGATGATTCGTTCTGATATCGGTGCTAGTGGCGTTATGTTCACCCTCGATACCGAAAGTGGTTTCCGCGATGCCGTGTTTGTTACCGGTAGTTACGGTCTTGGCGAGATGGTAGTGCAGGGTGCGGTTAACCCAGATGAATTTTATGTTCACAAGCCAACCTTAGCTGCGGGCAAGCCAGCGGTACTGCGTCGTAATGTCGGTGGTAAAGCGATCAAAATGATTTACTCAAACGGCGGTCCTAAGCCGGTTGAGATCGTGAATGTCGATGAAGCACAACGTGGCCTGTTCTGTATTACCGATGAGCAAGTAGAAGAGTTATCACGTCAGGCAGTGGCGATTGAGAAACACTACGAGCGTCCTATGGATATCGAGTGGGCGCTTGATGGTGGCGATGGTCAGCTTTACATCGTTCAAGCACGTCCAGAAACAGTTCAAAGTCGTACCGGTAATGTCCTTGAGCGCTATGCGTTGAAAGGGACTGGCAAGGTGCTTTCAGAGGGTCGTTCAATCGGTGCGCGTATTGGGTCAGGTGTTGCCAAGATCATCCACAGCTTGGATGACATGGATAAGATCCAGCCAGGTGACGTTTTGATTACCGACATGACCGATCCTGACTGGGAGCCGATCATGAAACGTGCCGCAGCGATTGTGACCAATCGTGGTGGTCGTACCTGTCACGCAGCAATCATTGCGCGTGAGCTGGGTGTGCCTGCGGTTGTGGGTTGTGGTGATGTTACTGAAACCGTGACCGATGGTGCGCCAGTTACAGTGTCATGTGCAGAAGGTGATACTGGTTTCGTTTACGAAGGTGAGATTCCTTTCGAGATCAACCGCGTTGAGCTCGATAGCATGCCTGATGTGCCTCTTAAGATAATGATGAACGTGGGCAATCCAGAGCGTGCCTTTAGCTTTGCTCAAATCCCGAATGCGGGTGTTGGCTTGGCGCGTTTGGAATTTGTGATTAACAACATGGTGGGTGTTCACCCTAAAGCCTTGTTGGACTTCGATAAGCTGACAGATGCTGATCTTAAGGCAACTATTGGTAAGCGTATTGAAGCGTACGGTGCGCCACGCGATTACTTTGTGAAGCGCGTTATTGAAGGTGTTTCCACCTTAGCGGCGGCATTTGCGCCAGGTCCTGTCATTTTGCGTATGTCTGACTTTAAGTCGAATGAATATGCAAACTTGATCGGCGGTACCTTGTACGAGCCAGAAGAAGAAAACCCAATGATTGGTTTTCGTGGCGCATCTCGTTATATCTCTGACAGCTTCCGTGAATGCTTTGAGATGGAGTGTGAAGCGATTCGTTTCGTTCGCGAAACCATGGGGCTGACCAATCTGCAGGTGATGATCCCATTCGTACGTACTTTGGATGAAGCACAGCAAGTTATCGAACTGTTAGGCAAGAACGGTCTGAAGCGTGGTGAGAATGGTCTGAAGATCATTATGATGTGCGAGTTGCCATCGAATGCCGTGCTTGCAGATGAGTTCCTTGAGTACTTCGATGGTTTCTCAATCGGTTCGAACGACATGACACAACTGACTCTAGGTCTTGATCGTGACTCGGCATTGATCGCGCATAGCTTTGATGAGCGTAATCCTGCGGTATTGAAGATGTTGTCGATGGCCATTCAAGCGGCACGCAAAGCCAATAAGTACATTGGTATTTGTGGTCAGGGTCCTTCGGATCATCCAGATCTGGCCAAGTGGTTGTTGGATCAGGGCATCGAAAGTGTTTCGTTGAATCCGGATACAGTTATCGATACCTGGCTGCATTTGGCAGAGCAGTCGTAAACGCTTAAAAAGCCTAAAGAAAAATGGTTCGTCTCCCTCGGGATTCGGACCATTTTTTTATCAGCAAATTCTAATATTGTTGACAATATTGAAAGATTAAATGGGTGTAAATCGGAAAAAAGCCGGTTCAACCGCTAAAATTGTCGACAATTAAATTGTAGTCATCAATAAAAACACCGGGAGATAAGCATGTCGACCTATCAGGAGCTCTATCAGCAATCCATCAATGACCCAGAAGCCTTTTGGGGTGAAGCGGCGAGTCATCTCGAATGGTTCAAGCCAGCTGACAAGATTTTGGACATGGATGCCAAGCCGGTTCCGCGCTGGTTTGTTGGTGGCAAGTTCAATACCTGTCATAACGCGTTGGATCGTCATGTCGAAGCGGGCAATGGTGACCGCAATGCGTTGATCTACGATTCACCCGTCACGGGCAATGCAAAGACCTATACCTACAGTGAATTGCGTGACGCAGTTGCTAAGTTTGCTGGCGTGCTTCGAGCTCAAGGTGTTGAGAAAGGCGATCGCGTCTTAGTTTATATGCCAATGATTCCAGAAGCGGCTATCGCGATGCTCGCTTGTGCGCGTTTAGGTGCGATTCACTCAGTTGTATTTGGTGGCTTTGCGGCTAATGAGTTAGCGACGCGTATCAATGATGCACAACCAAAAGCGATTGTGAGTGCGTCTTGTGGTATCGAGCCAAACCGAGTTGTTGAGTACAAGCCATTGCTTGATGAGGCAATCGAGCTTTCAACTCACAAGCCTTCAAGCTGCGTGATTTATGCGCGCCCACAAGCTGAAGCACCATTGATCGAAGGTCGCGACATTGATTGGATGACTGCAGTTGAGTCAGCAGAGCCAACCGAGTGTGTGCCAGTTGATGCAACTGATCCGCTCTATATTTTGTATACCTCAGGTACAACGGGTCAGCCTAAAGGTGTAGTGCGTGACAACGGTGGCCACGCGGTTGCGATGCACTGGACCATGAAAGGTATCTATAACGTTGAGCCGGGTGATGTTTACTGGGCAGCTTCTGACGTAGGTTGGGTTGTTGGTCATAGCTACATTGTTTATGCACCATTACTCGCAGGTTGTACGACCGTGATGTATGAAGGTAAACCTGTTGGCACACCTGATCCAGGTGCTTTCTGGCGAGTGATTGAACAATACAAAGTCAAAGTGTTGTTCACGGCACCAACCGCATTCCGCGCAATCAAAAAAGAAGATCCGGATGCGGAATACATGAAGAAATATGATCTCTCTTGCATGGATTCGTTGTTCCTTGCGGGTGAGCGTTGTGATCCAGACACTTTATTCTGGGCGCGCGACAAACTCGGTAAGCCAGTTGTTGACCACTGGTGGCAGACAGAAACCGGCTGGGGCATTGCGGCGAATCCATTAGGTATTGAGCCAATGGAAGTTAAGCCGGGTTCACCAACCGTTGCGATGCCGGGTTATGACGTTCAAGTGTTGGACGAAGAGGGTAATGAAAAGGCAGCGGGCGATATGGGTAACATCGTGGTTAAGTTGCCAATGCCACCATCGTGTTTGCCAACACTGTGGAATAACGATCAACGCTTTATCGATTCGTACCTATCTAAATATCCAGGCTACTACCTAACCGGTGATGCTGGATTTAAAGATGAAGATGGCTACCTATGGATCATGTCGCGTACTGACGACGTGATTAACGTTGCTGGTCATCGTCTATCAACGGGTGCGATGGAAGAGGTTCTCGCAGGTCATGCGGATATCGCTGAATGTGCGGTTATCGGCGTTGCTGATGCGCTTAAAGGCCAGATGCCTTTGGGTATGGTTGTGCTTAAAGCCGGTGTCGATCGCGACATGGATGAGCTTCGCAAAGAGTTAATTCAGCGCGTGCGCGATCTGATTGGTCCTGTTGCTGCGTTTAAGCTGGTTACGGTTGTTAAGCGTTTGCCAAAGACGCGTTCAGGCAAGATTTTACGTGGCACCATGTCGAGCATTGCTGACGGTACTGAGTGGAAGATGCCTGCGACCATCGATGATCCTGCGATCCTTGATGAGATTACCGAAGCACTTCAGGGTTTAGGTTACGCCAAGTAAATGGCTGTTAGCGTTGAACATTTGAAAACCATACCGGAGCGGGTATTCCAACAGCTGCGTGAAGCAATTGTTGAAGGCACGATTCCGGCAGGTACCAAGATCAGCGAGGCTGAGCTTGCGCAAACCTATGGCATAAGCCGTGGTCCTTTGCGTGAAGCGATTAGTCAGCTTGCTGCAATGGGCTTAGTTGAGCGTCGTGCCAATGTGGGTGCGCGTGTGATTCAAATGAGCAGCGATCATTTGCTCGATATCTTCCGTGTGCGCGAAGCGCTTGAAGGCATGGCAGCGCGTTTAGCTGCAGCCAAGATGACGCCTGAGCAAGTTCAGACCTTAATGGAGACACTTGATCAGCACGGCGAAACGATCAATGAAGATGCGGGCAATAACTATTTTCAAGAGTCAGGCGATCTCGATTTTCACTACCAAGTGGTGATGGGGAGCGGCAGTGATCATTTGATCAAGTTGCTGTGTAACGACCTGTATTACCTCGTGCGTTTGTATCGATATCAATTTGGCATGCGCAGCAAGCGTGGACCAATTGCGATTGTTGAACATCGCAATATCGCTGAAGCGATTGCTAGAGGTGATGGCGAGATGGCTGAGCTCTTAATGCGATCGCACATACGTGCGTCTCGTGAAAACGTAGAACGATTACTTACACAACAGAATTGAGTAGTCCAAACCTCATTCGCTTTCACAAGAAGCGAGATGACTTTTGAGAAGGAAAGAAACAATGTCGATTGAATCAGCAGGCGCTAAATTTAGACAAGCAATGGCAGAAGAAAAGCCATTGCAATGCGTTGGTGCAACTACCGCTTATCACGCACGTTTAGCCGAGGCGAGTGGCTATAAATCACTGTATATCTCAGGTGGCGGTGTTGCAGCCGGATCATGCGGTATCCCTGATTTGGGCATCACCACGATGGAAGACGTATTGATCGACTTGCGCCGTATTACCGATGTCACCACCTTGCCAGTCATGGTGGATATCGATACTGGCTGGGGCGGTGCTTTTAATATTGCGCGCACAGTTCGCAGCATGATTAAAGGTGGTGCGGCCGCTGTGCATATTGAAGACCAGGTGGCGCAAAAGCGTTGTGGTCACCGTCCTAATAAAGCAGTCGTTTCACAAGGTGAGATGGTTGATCGTATTAAGGCGGCGGTTGATGCGAAATACGATCCTGATTTTGTCTTGATGGCACGTACCGATGCGTTGGCAGTGGAAGGCATGCAGTCAGCGATTGATCGTGCATGTGCCTGTGTTGAAGCGGGCGCGGATGCAATCTTCCCAGAAGCTATGACACAGCTTTCGCAATACGAAGAGTTCATTAAGCATGTTGATGTGCCTGTATTGGCAAACATCACTGAATTCGGTTCAACGCCATTGTTTACCACTGATGAGTTGGCAAGTGTTGGTGTCAGTATTGCGTTGTATCCATTAAGTGCTTTCCGTGCGGCCAATGCGGCTGCGTTAAATGTTTATAAAAATTTGCGAGAGACCGGTTCTCAGGCAGGTGTTATCGACACTATGCAGACACGTATGGATCTTTACGATTACCTTGGTTATCACGACTTTGAGCAGAAGTTAGATGCGCTATTTACAAGCTGTGAAGACGATAAATAAGGAGCATAACTATGGGCGAACAAGTTTTACCAAAAGCCAAAAAATCCGTTGCTTTATCAGGTACTGCTGCGGGTAATACCGCGATTTGTACTGTCGGTCGCACAGGTAATGATCTTCATTATCGTGGTTATGACATCCTAGATCTTGCAGAGACCTGTGAGTTTGAAGAGGTGGCACACCTTATTGTTCACGGTAAATTGCCAAATGCAGCTGAGCTCAAAAGCTATAAGAAGCGTTTGAAGTCGATGCGTGGTTTGCCGCAAGCGGTTAAGCAAGCATTGGAAGCGTTGCCGGCATCAGCCCACCCGATGGATGTGATGCGCACCGGTGCGTCAGTTCTGGGTTGTTGTATGCCAGAGAACGAATCGCACCCAGAAGCTGAAGCGCGCGACATTATCGATCGCTTGATGGCAAGTTTTGGTTCGATGTTGCTGTACTGGTATCACTTTGCAGTTAACGGCAAGCGTATTGAAGTGGAAACCGATGATGATTCAGTGGGTGGTCACTTCTTGCATTTGTTGCACGGTGAAGCGCCCTCTGAGTCATGGGTGCGCGCAATGCACACCTCATTGATTCTCTATGCAGAACACGAATTCAATGCGTCGACCTTTACCGGTCGTGTCATTGCGGGCACAAATTCAGATTTGTACTCATCGATTACCGGTTCAATCGGTGCCTTGCGTGGCCCTAAGCATGGTGGTGCTAACGAAGAGGCTTTCCGCATTCAATCGCGTTATAACGATCCGGATACAGCCGAGGAAGACATTCGTGAACGTGTTGGCCGTAAAGAGATTGTGATTGGTTTTGGTCACCCGGTTTACACCGTGGGTGATCCACGTAATGACGTGATCAAGCGCGTTGCAAAGTCGCTTTCTGACGAGCAAGGTGACACCAAGATGTACGACGTGGCTGAGCGTTTAGAAAGTGTGATGTGGGATATCAAAA
>VMDJ01000116.1 GCA_008080925.1 Gammaproteobacteria bacterium | reverse complement strand
ATTGCGCTGCCTCTGAGGTGTGCGCTAAAGGATCGACAGCAGCCCAAGTGCCTACCAAAAGGACAGTCAACACCAACAAAATAAATTGAAGAAGCCCTAAGCGACTTTTTTTCTGGGAAACAGCATCGATATTTTGCGTACTTTCACAATAATGCTCGATACCCTCGTTGAGCTCTTTTGTTAATTGACCGACTTTAGACGATTGTTCAGAGACTTCTTTGTGATCAGACTCAAGCTGTTCCAATAGATCTTCATCTAAAGCAAGTTCAGCAAGCTCCTGATCCATCGCATCACTTTCTGTCTGAATATCTTCAAGCAAGTCAAAATGCTCAGCCATCTCGTGTTCAATTTCCCACGAGACACTTTCTAACGGCGAGATACCCGCCATGATTTTCACCGCTTCACTATGAGGATGCGGTGTCGTGATTTCACGCTGGGCCAAATAGAACGACTCAACAAATTGTTCGTATTCAAATCCTAATAACTCAGTTATGTAGTGATCTACCTGCTCAATACCACGTGCAACAGGATCAAAGTCTGGCACTTTCATCAGCTTGGCACTTTGAGAGCCATTACGTTCTAAATAGCGTGAAAGCTCGTAGGTATCTGCGCCAACTTTGAATTTGAGTATAACTGCGCAGTGGTTGTCACCCCAACGAATCACCTTCTCAAGGTGTTCATCATCAATCGAAAAGGTACGTCCAAAAAGTGCAAAGCAAATCGCTTCACCAATGGTACTTTTGCCCGACTCATTAGGACCGCTAATCGCGATCATGCCGCTCTCAGGAATGGTTAAGGATAGCGACTCATACTTAAGCAGGTTCGTCGCTTCAAGATGAGTAATGATCATGCCTTACCCTCCTGCTGACGTAACTTCTGCAAAACAAGCTTCATAGCGTCTTCATAAACTTCGCGCTCAAACTGACCACCATCATTGGCTCGACGATTAAATTCAGCTTCACAAAATGCGATGAACTCGCGCTCAGAAATGGACTGCTCAGTATCAGATGACATGCCTGTTCCTTTGGTACAAATCGGGCCTTAAGACCTCTCTAGACTCAGTATACAACCTGAGGCTTACCGGTCATATTCAGTTTAGTGACAAGACCTGAAAAAACGCCTCTTGCGTGGTCAAATCAATCTCACGTGCTTTCAACGTAACTGACTGATCTAAGGTCATTTCCTCTTGGCGACGCACTTTAACCTCCATCGCCAACTCGGGAATCAGCACCACCACTTTACGCTCCTCAAGCGCAACAACAATCGCTTCACCCTGCCAATCACCTAATCGCTGCAACATAACCAGCTTCCAATGCAGATTCGATTGACGCTCAGTACGCCGCACCTTTCCAGAAACCGAGTCCACACCTGCCAGCCGCTCAGCCACCTGATCACCGGTCAATGTTGGCTTATCTGTCAGAAATGCTCGGATTTGCTGATGCACCAAGAGATCGGAATAACGACGCAACGGACTGGTCGCTCGGGTATAACGATCCAAACCCAAACCAAAATGACGCCCGGGCTGTAATGCTGTCTGGCTTGGTTTAAATAAACGACGGTAAGCACACATCTCAGAGAGTGTTTGCGGATCACGCAGCTCTTCAGGTTGTGGTTGCACCACATACGGAATCGCAATATCGTTTTGTTCGGCAAACAACGAAACCGCCTCACCCGCCATCAACATGGCATCGGTCACCATATCGCGGCTCGCTAATGATTCGAGTGGTTTGAGCACAACCTCACCATCAATCAGTCGAACCGACCGCTCAGGTAGATCAAGACGTGCTGCATCATTTGCATGACGTCGCTCGCGGAATGCCATGGTCATCGCCGCAATCGAGACAAAAGGCTCTTGATCCATTCGCTCGTTAACCGCCGAATAACTATCACGCGCCACTTTTATCGACGATAGACAGATCTCAACATCCTCAACCTGCCCATCATTGACTCGAAAGCCGATACTCAATGCCGGAGAAATAGGCTGCAACCCCAAACCTAATTGCTCGGTTAGCTTCCACGGCAGCATGGTTTTAACACCTTCGGGTAAATACAAGTTGGCTCCACGTTCACGTGCGGCCAAATCTAAATGTCCATCTACTCGAACAAGAGATGCGACATCTGCGATATGTACCCACAACTTGCCATCGACTAAGCTGATCGCATCATCTGGATCTTTACTGCCTTCATCATCGATCGCCCAAGCCTCGATATCTGTCATGTCGACACGAGATTCATCCGGCAGATCTGGCACGCCTATCTCAAGCTCATCCCAATCCAAGCCATTGCGTTGCGGCCAAGGGTTGTATTCCGCATGCCAATAACCACAGCGAATCAAAAAGGTATGCGCGTTCTCTTTACTCGCATCCACATTGAACTGCTTCAATAACGCACTGTTCTCGTTAACGCCAAGTGCGACACGTTCAACCTCAGCTAAACGCGGGCGATCCTCTTCGGTAATCGCTCCTTGTTCCACGCGTTGCAAAAAAGCTTCATGCGCGGCTTTTTCAGCCTCAGCGGCATGACGCTGCTCTAGCTGCTCAGCTACATACGCTGGCGTATTAATTTGAACTGATTCGGTATCACCGGAGAAATGTAGCCCTGCTTGCAGTAGCTGCCAGGTCTGCCATGCGGTCTTCGGGGTAAACTCACCCAAGACAATCTCAGCTAGCTCAGAGAAGCTTGGCGACTCTCCTTGCAGCAACTCCCATTCCTCTTCGACATCACCAATCGTGGCATCTAAATCAGAAAAACTAGAAAAAGGCCCCTCATGGAGCACCACAAAATCTTTTGGGCGAACTTTTTTGCTCGACCCATCAGCCAAGGACAGCTCTATCTTGTCAGCCACCGAAACTACTTTGGCTGGCTGAGATTTATACAACACGAGAGCGCCTTCTCGGGCAGAGGGCATCGACATAAAACTTCCTGAATTCCTGCAAGGACGTTATGAGTGGGTTTTGTTTATGATACCCCGATGAACAGAGCGGCGTACGACCGTCTCTCAGGAGAACACCATGTCAGACTGGCTAGACTTTATCGAAAAACAAACCATCAACGATGGCGCGCTTGCAGATAATGCGAAAACTGCACTCACGCAGTTCGGCGTCATTAAAATAACCGGTGATGATCGCCTCACCTTTTTACAAGGTCAGCTCACTAACGACATCAACAAAACATCAGAAGGCAATAGCCAACTAAGTGCCTACTGCAGCCCTAAAGGCCGCATCCTTACAAGCTTCCGCATCATCCCGATAAAAGATGGTTTGCTAATGGTGTTAGCAAAAGATCGACTCGACGAAACGCTTAAGCGTTTACGCATGTTTGTCTTAATGTCGAAAGTCGTACTCGAAGATGTTAGTGATGCACTTTATATTGTTGAATACAGTGGTCAGAACGCGACCGACGGCTTAGGCCTTTCGTTACCTGACCTACCGAATCAAACCATCGAAGACAATGACATCATCACTGTTCGCATCCCAGGCGATCGTCATCGCGCATGGGTGATTGCGAATAGCATCACCTCACGTACGCTCTGGCAAACTAGCGTGGCTAATGCCTGTTCGATCGAGCAATGGCAACTACTCGACATACGCGCAGGCATCCCGACCATTTACCAAGCAACAAGCGATGCCTTTGTGCCGCAAATGGTTAATCTTCAATTAATCGAAGGCGTGAGCTTCACCAAAGGCTGCTACACCGGCCAAGAAGTCGTCGCCCGTATGCAATATCTCGGTAAGTTAAAGCGCCGTATGTATCGCGCCGTGATTAATGGCGATACACCTGAAGCAGGCACCGAGCTTTTCTCAGCCTCAACCAACTCAGGTCAAGGTGCTGGCAAGGTGGTCAATGCCGCAATGAATGATGAAGGCAAAATCGAGATGCTTATCGTCACACCGATCAGTGCGATCGAAGCTGATGATCTACATGTCGGTAGTCCTGATGGACCCAAGCTAACGACACTAGACCTACCCTACGCTTATGCTGAGTAAATAAAAAAGCCCGCTTTCGCGGGCTTTCTTTTGCTTAGTCGTTTGACTCAGGTCGCATATGCGGGAAGAGCAAGACATCACGTATTGATGGAGCATCAGTAAATAACATCACCAGACGATCTATACCAATACCCTCGCCGGCCGTTGGTGGCAGACCATGCTCCAGTGCACGGATGTAATCTGCATCAAAGTGCATTGCTTCTGCATCGCCAGCTTCTTTTTCTTCGACCTGCTTGCGGAAGCGTTCAGCTTGGTCTTCGGCGTCGTTAAGCTCAGAGAAACCATTCGCAATCTCACGACCACCGACAAAGAATTCAAAGCGATCAGTAACAAATGGGTCTGAATCATTACGACGAGCCAATGGCGATACTTCGGTTGGATACGCGGTGATAAAGGTAGGTTGAATCAAGCGATGCTCTGCAGTCTCTTCAAAGATCTCAATTTGCACCTTTCCTAATCCATAGGTCGGCTTTACATCGATCTTCAATGACTCTGCAATCGCAGTAGCTGACGCGAGATCTTCGAGCTGCTCAGCTTTAATCTCAGGGTTAAAGTGCAGGATAGCTTCCTTAACCGTCATGCGTGCAAACGGCTTACCAAAATCAAACTCTTCACCTTGATAAGTGATCACCTCATTACCCACAACATCTTTCGCAATGCCGCGGAACAAGGCTTCGGTACGATCCATCAAGTCATTGTGATCTGCATAGGCTTCGTAGAATTCGATCATGGTGAATTCTGGATTATGGCGTGTTGAGAGGCCTTCGTTACGAAAGTTACGGTTGATCTCAAACACTCGTTCAAAGCCACCGACAACCAAACGCTTGAGGTAAAGCTCTGGCGCGATACGTAAAAACAATGACATATCCAAAGCATTGTGATGCGTTTCAAACGGACGTGCACTCGCACCACCCGGAATAACATGCATCATGGGTGTTTCAACTTCAAGGAAGTCTTCACCGGCGAAATACTGACGGATGTAATGAATGATTTGTGAACGCAATTGGAAAGTCTTGCGTGTTTCTTCACTAACAATCAAATCCACATAACGCTGACGATAACGTTGCTCTTGATCAGACAAGCCATGCCATTTCTCTGGCAATGGGCGAAGCGATTTTGTCAACATCTCGACCTTGTCGACATGAATATATAAGTCGCCTTTACCTGACTTACTAACTGGACCTTCACCACCGACGATGTCGCCAATGTCCCAGGTCTTAATGTCTGCATTTATCTCTTCGGGTAGCGCTTTTTTATCAATGTAAAACTGAATGCGACCAGACATATCCTGAATCACGAGAAATGGACCACGCTTTGCCATGATGCGGCCAGCAATACTTGCGCGCTGATTGATTTCAGCCAGTTCTTCTTTCGACTTATCGCCAAAACGATCTTGCAACTCACTTGCGAGTGCATCACGACGGAAGCTATTCGGGAAAGCAACACCCTTCTCACGGATCGCGGCGAGCTTTTCACGACGCTGCGCGATGAGCTTATTTTCGTCTTGTTGCTGGTCAGTCATGTTTAACCCTTACAAACCACTTTTTAAACTTGCTTGAATGAACATATCTAAATTGCCATCCAATACTGATTGCGTATTACCTGTCTCAACACCGGTGCGCAAATCTTTGATGCGCGACTGATCGAGAACATATGAACGAATCTGACTACCCCAACCGATATCCGACTTGGTGTCTTCCAACGCTTGTGCTGACTCGTTACGTTTTTGAATTTCGAGCTCGTATAACTTCGCCTTTAACTGCTTCCACGCTTGATCGCGGTTTTTATGTTGCGAACGATCGTTCTGACACTGCACCACGATTCCTGTTGGCTCGTGGGTCAAACGAATCGCTGAGTCAGTTTTGTTAACGTGCTGACCACCCGCACCTGATGCACGGTAGGTATCAGTACGAACATCAGCCGGATTGATATCGATCTCAATCGAATCATCAACCTCTGGTGAAACAAACACCGAGCTGAATGAAGTATGGCGACGACCACCAGAGTCGAACGGTGATTTACGTACCAAACGGTGCACACCGGTCTCGGTCCGTAGCCAGCCAAAGGCATACTCACCTTGGAAACTAATTGTGGCTGATTTAATACCAGCGACATCACCGGCTGACGCTTCCATCAACTCGGTTTTAAAGCCGTGAGCCTCACCCCAACGCAGATACATACGCAGCAGCATCTCAGCCCAATCTTGCGCTTCAGTACCACCGGAACCTGCCTGGATATCAAGGAAGGCATTGTTAGCATCCATCTCGCCAGAGAACATGCGACGGAATTCAAGGGTTTCGACTTGCTTGGTATACGACTCGACATCATCAGCAATCGAATCAACAGTTTCTTCATCTCCCTCTTCGACTGCCATCTCGAGAAGGTCCGCACCATCGGCAAGCCCCGAGGTCAGCTGCTCCAAACCGAGCACAACATCTTCCAAACTTGAACGCTCACGACCTAAGGCTTGAGCTCGGTCGGGTTCATTCCAGACAGCAGGATCTTCAAGCTCACCCAGCACCTCTTCTAGGCGCTCCTTCTTGACCTCATAGTCAAAGATACCCCCTAAGCGCTGTAACACGCTCACGGAGATCCGCGAAAGCATTCTTAATGGGGTTGATGTCCTGCATAGATACCTCAGAAATTAAGCCCGAGATTCTAGCGCAGATCAGAAAAAAACGTAGGTTTTATTGGGCCTTAAGCCTTATGTGTGCCCATCCAATTGGATACCAGCATGGTCAGAATGACGCTTGCGGCAAATGCATAGATACCCAGCTCGACATTCACCTGCGCTAAAGCGCCAAGCTTGACTGAAACCACCAACAAGGCCACCACAAACACATCGAGCATGGACCATTTACTGTAGGTCGCAAGCCACTTTAGATGCTTCGTATGTTTAGCGGTTTTTGCCGGCTCATTGGCAATCACAATCAACAAGCTCACCTTGATCATCGGAAACAACACACTAAAGGCACCGACTAGCGCAAACAAACCCCAGTCGTTTTGATTCGCGAGCTGCTCGAGCGCTGAAAGCAAACTGACCTCATTGCCAAAAATATAAAACTTCTCGAGCGAGAGGATCGGTTGACTCAAGCCAATGACGAGCAACGCCATTGCAAGCAGCAACAATAGATTGATTACCGCTCGATTCATGCCCAGTCTGACTCCCATTGAAACTCGACCGCTTGATCTTCCGGCAAGCCCGATGGCGCACTCACACGGTGATTACCAATAGCCCACAGTGAGCCATCTACCATAACCAAGGGTTGCAACATACGTGACCACGATGGAATACCAAGCTCTTGGCAAAGCTGTTTAAAGCGACGCTCACCCTCTCTACCGAGCAAACGATAACGACAGCCTTCTGCATGATGGTGAATGCTCACCCGTCCTTCATTACATGCCGATTTAGGGATGCCATCTTTGGCAGCGCGCACCACCAATCGACCTTCTTCAAGATCAATAAGATCACTAGCAGATCGAACAACATGCGGCACACTGTTAACTGCAGGTAATTCTATTGGAGTTATCCATAGCTGCTGCGCATAGCGTCTAACGCAGATATCAGACCAGCACACCTCACCTGAATCCGTTTCGCTCAGCGCAAGTTTTTCGCAGCTCCTCAAGCGAGACGCATCCGGCAAATTGCATGCACTTAAGCGCAACCATTCGCGAAGCAGCTGACGTCGCGCAAACGAATCTAATTCAGAAAATGACTCTACAGAGAAACAGCGCTGATTCACGCGGGCATGTAACTGCTCTGATAACTGAGCACTAATGAAATGTCGCCCCTCACCTAACAGGCTTGCTGACTTCGCGATCGTTTGTGCAGCATGCGGCCAACGTTTTTTGAGTAAAGGCATAACCTGAAGTCTAAGGTAGTTACGATCATACGCATCGGATGCATTACTCGGATCATCGATCCATTGCAGTTGATGCGTTTTGGCATAGTCCATCACCGCATCTTGAGAAAACTCTAGCAATGGTCGCGCAAGCCAGCCTCGGGCAAACTCACGGCACAGCGGCATTGACGCCAAGCCATCAACACCCGCACCACGCAATAATTGCAGCATCAATGTTTCAGCTTGATCATCTTGATGTTGCCCTGTCAGCAACATCGCCTCAGCTGGCATCGCATCACCAATCAAACGATAACGCTGATCTCGTGCAAAGGCCTCGATACTTTGATTAGCAGCGGGTTTGTCGCTTACCTGTAAAGTGACTAGCTCAATACCCAAATCATCACAGACCGCTTGAGCATGTGCGGCCCATGTAGGCGCATCTTTCTGTAAGCCATGATTAACATGCACCGCTTTAAGAGGCGCTGAGACGCCATCACGACACTGGGAGAGCAAATGTAATAAAGCATGCGAGTCAACGCCCGCACTATAGGCAACCCAGTATTCTGAAGGAGCTGGAAGAGTCGCTAATACACGCTGGAGGTCAGCGCACTGCATCACTTATTCGACAACGACGCCGTAAGACATCAGGCGCTGATAACGTGAATCGAGCAAACGATCCGTTGCAACATCACTTAGGCTGTTAATTGCTTCGAGTAATGAGGCCTTAAGGTTACGAGCAGCCACTTTAGGATCACGATGTGCACCGCCTAATGGCTCAGGTACGATCTCATCAATTAACTCATGGCCTTTGAGATCTTTCGAGGTAATCGACATCGCTTCTGCTGCAGTCGAGGCCTTCTCAGCACTCTTCCATAAGATAGAGGCGCAGCCTTCCGGCGATATTACTGAATAGGTGCTGTACTGCATCATCATCACACGATCAGCCACACCAATAGCCAAGGCTCCTCCCGAGCCACCTTCACCAATGACTGTGGCAATGATTGGTGTACGTAGACCTGCCATCTCAAACAAGTTGCGCGCAATCGCTTCACTCTGACCACGCTCTTCTGCACCAATGCCAGGATAAGCGCCTGGGGTATCGATAAAGGTAATCACTGGCAAATTGAAACGCTCTGCCATCTTCATCAAGCGCAACGCTTTACGATAGCCCTCAGGACGAGGCATACCAAAGTTACGATGAATTTTTTCCTTTGTATCACGGCCCTTCTGATGACCGATGACAACTACTGCTTTATCGCCAATTCGACCTAAGCCGCCGATGATGGCGTGATCATCAGCATACGCACGATCACCGTGCAGCTCTTCAAAATCATCAACAATCGCATCGATATAATCCTGCGTATAAGGACGCAGCGGGTGACGAGAGAGTTGAGAGATTTGCCAAGGGGTTAACTTGGCAAAGATAGATTCGGTGAGCTTGTGACTTTTCGAGGTCAGTTTATCGATTTCGTCTTGTATATTGATCTCAGCATCCGATCCAACCAAACGAAGCTCTTCAATCTTGGCTTCAAGCTCGGCAATAGGCTGTTCGAAATCTAGAAAATCTAAGTTCATTAGACGAAACTCTATGAGTGCTGATAATGCATCGATTATAACGCAAAGTGGCTCTATCTGCGCTCTGATGGAATCTACTTTACTGCCCTTTAGGCCATTTCTGGTTCCGATGAGGTCGTGATCTCGGTCCCAGGGACACCCATACGGATCTTTACCGCCTCTTCTCCCAACCACTTACGCAATTGGCGTAGAAGATCGTGATTCACCTTAAGACTCCAATGGTCACCTAAGCGTAATCTCACTGAAGCATCCATTCGCTGGTACGAAACGGTGACTCGACAAGTACCACCCGCATAAGGTGAAAGATGCTCTTTAAGCTGATTGATAACATCCATTGAGGTGATGCCCTGACTTCGCATCATCGACTCATTAATCTCAATCAACATTCCTTGGCAACTTGCTTGCCAATAGTCATCTAGTGATTCGACAGTATCGACACGCAAGGACAAACCACCGCGGTATTCATCTGGCACTAAGGAGCCTTCGACAACCAGCAAAGCATCTGTACCGATCGCATCACGATAGCGCTCATAGGTCTCGCTAAACAATGTCGACTCAATGCGACCCGATTTATCATCTAACAACACCGAAGCCATCTGGCCACGCTGTGTATTGCGACGCGCTACCGCTACAACCAAACCAGCAATCTTGACCTTTTTGCCGCCGCGTCGATTACGCGTGCCCGACACATCATCTAAAGATAACTTAGCAATTCGACTGCTCACCAAACCACTCAAATCAGGAATGTATCGATCCATCGGGTGTCCGGTGAGGAATAGACCGAGCGTTTCTTTTTCGCCTTGCAGGCGAATTTGCTCATCCCACTCTTCAAGCTCTTCGAGCTCTACTCCCAAAGTCGGATCAGGTTCTGCAATAGCATCGCCAAACATATCCATCATGCCTGCCGCTTGGTCAGCTTCGTGTTTTTCAGCCACCTTAAGTGCAAGTGGCAGCTGTGCCATCAAGCTTGCACGATTAACACCAATTCGATCGAGTGCACCGGCGCGAATGAGCGATTCAAGGGTGCGGCGATTAGCACGCTTTAAATCAATTCGACGGCACAGATCAAAGATATCTTTGAACTCGCCTGATTGACGTGCTTCAACAAAGCCCTCAATCGCACCCTCACCGACACCTTTGATGGCACCTAAGCCATAAACCACTGTGGCATCACCGTCTACCGTAAAGCGATAGAAAGAACGATTCACATCAGGTGGCTGAACCTCGAGACCCATTGAGCGGCATTCCTCAATGAAGTTAACCACCTTGTCGGTGTTCTCCATATCAGATGACAACACAGCCGCCATAAAAGCAGCAGGATAATGGGTCTTTAGCCAAAGTGTTTGGTATGACACCAGAGCATAGGCTGCTGAATGCGATTTGTTAAAACCATACCCTGCAAACTTTTCCACCAAGTCGAATATCTTCATCGCCAGATTAGGATCGATGTCGTTATCTTTAGAACCTTCCTCAAAGACCGCACGCTGCTTAGCCATCTCTTCGGGCTTTTTCTTACCCATCGCTCGACGGAGCAAGTCAGCACCACCCAAGCTATAACCTGCCATCACCTGAGCGATCTGCATAACCTGCTCTTGATACAAGATAACGCCATAGGTCGATTCTAGAATCGGCTTCAAACAATCATGCTGATAATGCACATCAGGATAAGAGACTTCTTCACGACCGTGCTTTCGATTAATAAAGTTATCCACCATGCCCGATTGCAATGGACCGGGGCGGAATAAAGCAACCAATGCGATGATGTCGTCAAAGCAGTCTGGCTGAAGCTTACTAATCAGCTGCTTCATACCATCCGATTCAAGCTGGAAGACCGCAGTAGTTTCAGCACTCTTGAGTAGATCAAAACATTTAGGGTCATCTAGCGGGATACGATCAATCTCGATAATTGACTCACCCTTTTGCTGCCGCTCGCGGTTAATGGTCTCAAGCGCCCAATCAATAATGGTTAAGGTACGCAGTCCCAAGAAGTCGAACTTAACCAAGCCAGCAGCTTCAACATCATCCTTGTCATATTGGGTGACCAGATTAGTGCCATCCGCCTCGCAGTAGAGTGGCGAGAAATCGGTCAAGTTACCGGGTGAAATAACAACGCCACCGGCGTGCTTACCCGCATTACGCGCCAAACCCTCAAGCTGTAGCGCCATATCAATGAGCTGAGTGACCTCTTCATCATCCTTGTAGGCTGCTGCAAGGTCTTCAGATTCCTCTAAGGCCTTAGTTAGTGTCATACCAAGATCGGGCGGGATCATTTTCGCAACGCGATCGGTAAAGCCATAAGGGTGGCCCAACACACGACCCACATCTCGTACCACCGCTTTTGCTGCCATCGAACCAAAGGTGATGATTTGCGATACCGAATCACGCCCGTAAGTCCGCGCAACATAGCTGATAACTTGGTCTCGCTTATCCATGCAGAAGTCAACGTCAAAGTCCGGCATAGAGACACGCTCTGGATTCAAGAATCGCTCAAAGAGCAGATCCAACTCGAGCGGATCTAGGTCGGTTATCTTTAACGCATAGGCAACCAGCGAACCTGCACCAGAGCCACGACCAGGACCCACTGGCACGGCATTGTCTTTGGCCCATCGGATGAAGTCCGCAACGATCAGGAAGTAACCCGGGAATCCCATGCCGTTGATTACATCAAGTTCAATTTGCAAGCGTTCGCGATAAGGTTTTGCTTTCTCTTCAAAGTCATCAGCCCTTGGATCAAAAATTCGCTGCAAACGCCAATCCAGTCCTTTTCGTGATTCCTGCGCTAAGAAATCACCAATACTCATACCTTCTGGCACTGGATAATCTGGTAAGAAATTTTTACCTAATACCAAATCCAAACTGCATCGCTTAGCAATCTCAACCGTGTTCTCAATGGCTTCTGGAACATCCTCGAATAGCGCGACCATCTCTTCAGGTGAGCGTAAATATTGTTCTTCAGAATAAAGATGAGGACGACGTGGATCATCCAATGCACGGCCATCACGAATACATACACGCACTTCATGCGCATTAAAATCATCTGCCTTTAAGAAACACACCTCATTGGTTGCCACCACTGGAAGAGATAAGGCATCAGCTAACGCAACACTTTGATGCAAGCATTCTTCTTCATCAGCACGACCTGTGCGTACCAATTGCAGGTAATACCGATCGTCAAAAATGGATGCCCAATGTTTGGCACGTGATTTAGCGAGTGCTTGATTACCTGCCAACAAGGCAACACCAACATCGCCGCGAGACGAGCCAGACAAAGCAATCAAACCATCACAGCTTTCTTTAGTTAGCCAATCCATATCAACCATTGGTAAGCCAAGATGCTGTCCTTCGCGATAGCTACGCGACACCAACTCTGTGAGGCGTCGGTAACCGGTAGCATTTTGAATCAATAGGACCAACTGGAAGGGCTTGTTGGCATCATCCGGATTACGAACCAGCAAATCGACACCGCAAATCGGCTTAACGCCTGCATTTATCGCCGCTTTAAAAAAGCGCACTAGAGCAAACATGTTGGATTGATCGGTCAGCGCAATTGCTGGCATCCCCTGCTTTGCCACCTCTGCAACCAAGGGCTTTATACGAGCAACACCATCAACCAGTGAGAACTCAGAGTGGACATGAAGATGGACGAACTGCGCGGACATAGACGGAGGATACCGACCTCTGATCTAGCCTTCCAGTAAACGCTTCACCGGACCAAAAGATCGACGATGAATGTCGCTAACTCCTTGATTTTTAAGTGCCTCAATATGCATCTTAGTTGGGTAGCCCTTGTGCTTTTCAAGCCCATAGCCTGGATACTTTTTAGCCAACTCGACCATCTCTCGATCTCGGGTCACTTTGGCCAAAATTGACGCTGCCGCAATACAAGCTTCTGAGTCATCACCACCGACAATGGCTTCCGCAGGACATCCCAATCCCGGTGGGATTTTATTGCCATCAATTAAGGCTTTATCAGGGGTTAAAGGCAAAGCCTCAACTGCACGACGCATCGCCAGAAATGTTGCTTGTAAGATGTTGAGCTGATCGATCTCTTCCACTTCAGCGCGACCAATAGTCCAGGCTTTTGCTTTCGCTTGGATCTCATCAAACAATCGATCACGTTTCTTCTCGCTGAGCTTTTTTGAATCTGCCAAACCTTCAATCGGGTTATCAGGATCGAGAATGACCGCCGCAGTGACCACCGCTCCCGCCAATGGACCTCGACCGACTTCATCAACACCACAAATCCACATTACCTATTAACCTTTGGCTGCAAAACATCATCAACTGCATCAGCGATTAAACGATCGGTATCCACCCTCATTTCTCGATGAATATCGGTATAACGTTGCGCAATGACCTGGCGGAGGTTTTCATCTTTAAAGAAACGCATCACTTCAATTGCTAAAGCATTAGGTGTGCAGTCATCTTGAATAAGCTCAGGCGCCAATACCTTACCACTAATGATATTAGCTAAGGCATAGTGCTTAATCTTCATCAATTTGAACCATTTGATAATCGCGAAGGTTAGCCAATGCAACTTATATCCAATCACCATTGGGCGCTTCGATAACAAACCCTCAAGCGTTGCCGTACCAGATGCACATAACACAACATCAGCTGCCGCAAGCGCGCTCTGCGTATCTTGCAAAATAACGCTGGCCTGCAGGCCATGCTGAATGAGCTTTTCCTCTATCAATCGATGATGCGTTTGATTTACAGCCGGTATAACAAACTGCAGACCCTCAACATCTTTTTGACACTTTTGAGCTGCGCTTAAAAATGGCTGTAATAGCTTTGACACTTCACTACCTCGGCTACCCGGCAAGATAGCCAGTACTGGCGCATCATGAGATAAGCCACAAACAGACCTTGCAGTAACCTGATCAGGCTCTATTGGCATCGATTGAGCCAAGGTGTGGCCAACGTATATCGCCTTCACGTCATGTTTAGCTAGAAAGGCAGGCTCAAAAGGCAATATGGCTAGCAAGCCATCAACCGCTGCTTTGATTTTTTTTACGCGCTTCTCTCGCCAAGCCCACACCGTCGGACAAACGTAATGCACTGTTTTGATGCCCTTTGCTTTTAAGGCTGTTTCTAAACCAAGATTAAAGTCCGGCGCATCGATACCAATGAAAAGATCAGGCGGATTAGAAAGCCATCGCTGAACAAGACACTTACGAAGCTTAAGTAATCTTGGTAAATGTTTGAGAACCTCAACCAAGCCCATCACCGATAGGCTTTCTAGCGGCTCAAGAGATTCGATGCCTTCTTGAAGCATCTGAGAACCACCAATACCCTCAAAAGACACATTCGGATGTCGAGCCTTAATGGCACGCATCAGTCCTGCGCCCAACAAATCTCCTGAGGGCTCAGCTGCAACAATCGCTATTCGCAGCCCTGATGACATAATTAACGCACGATAGTGCGATCACTCAGATCTATAAAGTCCAAAAATGGCTTGAGTGCTGACTCATTAGCTGCCATCTCACGCAACACTTCAGTGGCTTCACTTAATCGCAGGCCTTTTGTATACAAGGTTTTATAGGCGCGCTTGATGGCAAGAATCTGCTCATCAGAAAAATCACGGCGCTTAAGTCCTTCACTATTAATACCATGCGGCTTAACCGGCTGACCATTGACCATCACATAAGGCGGAACATCTTTATTGATGACACTTCCCATGCCACAGAAAGCATGCGCACCAATTCGTCCAAACTGATGCACCATAGAGAAGCCACCTAAGATAGCCCAATCACCGATATGGACATGCCCACCAAGCGAGGCAGCATTCGCCATAATGATGTGATCACCGATATGACAATCATGTGCCACATGCGTATAAGCCATAAAAAGATTGTCACTGCCAATTGAGGTCAGACCGCCATCTTGGGTTGTGCCACGATTAACGGTACAAAACTCACGAAAGACATTGTTATCACCAATGGTTAAATAGGTGACCTCGCCAGCATATTTTTTATCTTGAGGGTTCTCACCAATCGATGAGAACTGAAAGAAACGGTTATCACGACCAATCGTCGTTTCACCTTTGATCACAACGTGCGAACCAATATTGGTTCCAGCACCTATACGAACACCCGGACCAATCACAGTGAAAGGACCGATGGTAACGTTTTCATCTATTTCCGCAGCGGGATCAATCACCGCTTTTGGATCGATCATCTTAGAGATCTCGAGCGGTACACATGATCTCAGCCGAAGCACAAACCTGGCCATCGACGGTACCTTTACCGCTGAATGTCCAAATACCTCGGCGTTGTTTTAGAACTTCCACCTCAAGCATCAACTGATCACCAGGAACAACTGGACGCTTAAAGCGTGCTTTATCCACGCCAACCAAGTAGTAAATTGCTTTACCTGCAACATCTTCACTTTCCATCGCTAGCAAACCTGTTGCTTGAGCTAAGGCTTCAATAATAAGTACGCCAGGCATGACTGGCTTTTCAGGAAAGTGTCCCTGGAAGAATGGCTCATTAATGGTGACATTTTTGTAACCCAAGAGGCGCTGACCAGGCTCGACTTCAACCACACGATCCACCAATAAGAATGGGTAACGATGTGGCAATAAGCTCGTAATCTTTTTGATATCCATTGTTCCAGTCAAACTCCTCAAAGCATCATGTTGATGCAGGTTTAGTCTTTATCAGCCAAGGCCTTTTCAAGGGCTTTGATACGACGTGCCATATCATCTAGCTGTTTCAGTCGAGCGACATTTTTGCGCCACTCGTCATGATTTTGGACAGGAATAGTACCAGTGTATGCCCCTGCCTTGCGAATAGTCTTAGTCACCGTGCTGGTCGCAGACACATGGGTACCATCCGCAATCTCGAGATGCCCAATGATCCCAACCATACCTGCAATTGTGCAGTTGGCCCCGATTTTGGTTGAACCTGCAATACCTGTATTTGCCGCAATAGCGGTGTTCTCACCAATCACACAGTTATGAGCAACATGGATATGGTTATCTAACTTCACACCATCATGAATCTGCGTGTCATCTAGAGCGCCACAATCAATGGCACAACAGGCACCGATTTCTACATCATTACCTATCATCACGCGGCCGAGCTGGGGGATTTTCACCCAACGCTGCCCATCTCGAACATTACCAAAGCCATCGCTACCAATAACCGAACCCGGATGAACTAAGCAACGCTGACCCAACTGGGATTTTGAAACAACAGTTACCGAAGCCACTAAATGCGTGTTTTCGCCAATCACAACATCATCATCTAATACGCAGTTTGGGCCAATGACAGCACTCGCCCCAATAGACACACGCTTACCAATACTGACATTCGCTGCGACATGAGCAGATGAATGAATGTCTGCTGATTCCGCAATAACCGCAGAGGGATGGATGCCTGGCGAAAACTGTTGCTCAGTCATCTTTTGAGCGATTAATGCATAAGCCAAATGTGGCTGAGCGACCTCAATGACATTGCCAACACACTTCGCAACCAAAGAATCTGATGTGACGATTACCCCAGCACTGGACTGAGCAACAAGATCGGCATATTTAATATCAGAGTAAAAGGCGAGATCGGATTGCGTCGCTTTTTCTAGGCTAGCGATTGATGTCACTTGATGTGATGCATCACCCTTGACTACCCCATCAACCCATTCGGCAATTTGAGATAGGGAATAAGCCATTACTTTTGTGGCTGAGCTATTGGTTTAGCAATCGATTGCAGTTGTTGCATTACATCATCGGTAATATCGATTCGTTCAGAGCGCCACAAAACACCTGCTTTCGCCGAAAGAATAATCTCCAAGGATTTACTTTTACCGACCTGAGCGATGACTTCATCGATCACACGAAACACCCGATTACGCTCTTCATTGGTACGCAACTGCTTGTCCTGGAGAAATTCATCTTTGTTGTAGTTATAGCGTAATTCACGCGACTTAATATCACGTTCTAATCTACGACGCTCATCAGTACTCATTGAGCGCTTTTCTTTATCTAACTTTTCTTGAAGGGCAGCAATCTGATCACGCATTTCAATAATCTTTTGCTCGCGTAAGACAAACTCTTCTTCAAGAGCTTTTTCTACCTCTTTCATTTGAGGCGCATCTCGCGTTACCTTAACAACATCAACAAAACCTACTGCCGGCGCAGCATGAAGCGCCGAAGCGCCCAGTAGAACGAGTAAAAATAAGTAATATCGAAGAATACTTTTTATAGAAAGCATTAAAAGACCGTACCCAATGTGAATTGGAATGACTCAAGCTCATCTTGCGAGTCTTCTTTTAAACCTTTTGCATAACTCAAGGTCAGTGGACCCACAGGCGACATCCACGCCAAACCAACACCCGTTGAATAACGTAACTCATTCCAGTCAACATCATTTGTGGTATCCATAACGGTACCAGCATCGGCAAAAGCAACTAAACGCATCGTGTCTGAATACACTGGCGAAGGAACATAAAACTCCGCATTGGTTAGCAGCTTAAAGTTACCGCCAATCGGATCACCTGTTGCTGTCGCATCCTCACGAGGGCCGATCGAACGCGCCGCATAGCCTCGAACGGATGAAGGACCACCAACGTAGTAATTCTCGTAAAATGGCAACTTTGAGCTGCCGCCATAAGAATCGCCATAG
>VMDJ01000166.1 GCA_008080925.1 Gammaproteobacteria bacterium | reverse complement strand
ATCCGTGAAGGTGGTCGTACCGTTGGCGCCGGTGTGGTTGCCAAGATTATTGAGTGATTTAAGCAATGAGTAATCAACGTATTCGTATTCGTCTGAAGTCATTTGATCATCGTCTGATCGATCAATCTGCAGGTGAAATTGTTGAGACCGCTAAGCGCACTGGCGCACAGGTTCTCGGTCCAATTCCACTGCCGACTAAGAAAGAGCGTTACACCGTATTGATCTCTCCGCACGTTAATAAAGACGCGCGTGATCAGTATGAGATTCGTACCCATAAGCGTTTGATGGATATCGTCGATCCGACTGATAAAACCGTTGATGCGCTAATGAAGTTGGACTTGGCTGCTGGCGTTGACGTCCAGATCAAGCTGAACTGAGGTTAAGTAGAAATGGCTATTGGTATCGTAGGTCGTAAAGCGGGCATGACTCGCATCTTCTCTGAAGATGGTGTGTCTACTCCTGTGACCGTTATCGAAGTCGAGCCGAACCGTGTGACTAAAGTCGCTACTGATGAGACTGATGGTTATTCATCAATTCAAGTGACTACCGGTTCTAAAAAGGCTTCACGAGTAAACAAGCCGGAAGCAGGCCACTTTGCAAAAGCTAATGCTGAAGCAGGTCGTGGTTTGTGGGAATTCCGTCTGGATGATCACGAAGGTGATGCACCAGAGTTGGGCGGCACTGTTGATGTAAACATCTTTGAAGCAGGTCAGAAAGTTGACGTGCGTGGTGTGAGCAAAGGTAAAGGTTTCCAAGGTGGTATTAAGCGTCACAACTTCCGTGGCCAAGATAATACTCACGGTAACTCACTGTCTCACCGTGCGCCTGGTTCAATCGGTCAGTGTCAAACACCTGGTCGTGTATTCAAAGGTAAAAAGATGGCTGGTCACATGGGTGCGCGTAACACCTGTACCCAGAACATCGAAGTAGTTCGTGTGGATGCTGAGCGCAATCTGCTGTTGGTTAAGGGTGCTGTTCCTGGCGCTCGCGGCGGCAATGTGATCGTAACTCCAGCGATCAAGATGAAGAACAAGGGGTAAGCCATGGATCTGAATGTACAAGGTGGAGCTTCCGTCTCAGTATCAGATGCAGTTTTCGGTGTTGATTTTAAAGAAGCACTGATTCACCAAGTGGTAACCGCATTTATGAACGCTGGTCGTTCAGGTACTAAAGCACAGAAGACTCGTTCTGAAGTTGCTGGTACTACCAAAAAGTCTAAGCGTCAGAAGGGTGGCGGTGCTCGTCACGGTGCACTAACTGCACCAATCTTCATTGGCGGTGGTGTGACCTTCGCAGCGAAGCCACGTAGCTACGCACAGAAAGTTAACCGCAAGATGTATCAAGGTGCATTGCGTTCAATTCTTTCTGAGTTGGTTCGTCAAGAGCGTTTGGTCGTTGTTAGTGATATCTCTATCTCTGCGCCTAAGACCAAAGACTTGGTTGCTAAGTTAGCTGAGTTAGATGTTTCTGAAGCTTTGATCGTTACTGAAGCTATGGATGAGAACTTGCTGTTGGCTGCGCGCAATCTTTACAAGATTGGCACTTGCACCGTAGCTGAGGTTGATCCTGTGTCATTAATCGGTTTCGACAAAGTTGTCATCACTGCAGGCGCATTGAAGATGCTTGAGGAGAAATTGGTATGAATAAAGAACGTTTGTTGAAAGTTCTGCTCGGCCCAGTTGTCTCTGAAAAGAGCGTGAACGCTGCAGAATCGGGTAACCAGTTCGCATTTAAAGTTGCTACTGACGCAACTAAACCTGAAATCAAAGCAGCTGTTGAAATGTTGTTTGAAGTCAACGTTGAAAAGATTCAGGTGCTGAACGTAAAGGGCAAAACTAAGCGTTTTGGTCAGCGTTTCGGTAAGCGTGCTGATTGGAAAAAGGCCTATGTTCGCTTAGCGGCAGGTCAAGACATCAACTTCGCAGAGGGCGCGTAAGCGTCTCGCAAGGTATAGCGGATTAAGATCATGGCTATTGCTAAATCAAAACCGACTTCACCGGGCCAACGTCACGTTGTTCGAGTGAAGAGTGAAGGCTTGCACAAGGGTGGCCCTCTACGCGCTCTTGTTGACAAGAAAAGTAAAACAGGTGGTCGTAACCACGCTGGTCGTATCACTACCCGTCATAAAGGTGGTGGTCACAAGCAGCGTTATCGCATCATCGACTTCAAGCGCAATAAAGATGGCGTTGTAGGTACTGTTGAGCGTATTGAATACGATCCAAACCGCACCGCTAACATTGCGCTCGTGAAGTATGAGGACGGTGAATATCGTTACATCATCGCACCTAAAGGTGTGAAAGCTGGCGATACCGTTCAATCAGGCAACGAAGCGCCTATCGCAGTCGGTAACTGCATGACACTACGCAACATGCCAATCGGTTCTGTTGTTCATTGTGTCGAGATGAAGATCGGTAAGGGTGCACAAATTGCACGATCTGCCGGCACTTCAGCGCAGATGATCGCTCGTGATGGCGACTACGCAACTCTACGTTTGCGTTCTGGTGAAATGCGTAAGATCCATTGTGATTGCCGCGCAACTCTTGGTGAGGTTTCAAACACAGAGCACAACCTGAAGAAGTTGGGTAAAGCAGGTGCGCAGCGTTGGCGCGGTGTTCGTCCTACCGTTCGCGGTGTGGCGATGAACCCAGTAGATCACCCGCACGGTGGTGGTGAAGGTCGTACTTCGGGCGGTCGTCATCCTGTATCACCATGGGGTGTACCTACTAAGGGTAAGAAGACACGCTCTAACAAGCGTACCGATAAATTCATTGTTCGCGACCGTCGTCGCAAGTAATAGGTGGAGTAGAAAGGTATGCCTCGTTCAATCCGTAAAGGTCCTTTTATCGATCTCCATCTTGCGAAGAAGGTGGAAACGGCACGTGCCAACAATGATCGCAAGCCGATCAAAACTTGGTCTCGCCGTTCGATGATCAGCCCAGACATGGTTGGTCTGACGATCGCTGTACATAACGGCAAACAGCATGTTCCAGTTCTTGTGAACGAACAGATGGTTGGCCACAAGCTTGGTGAATTCGCATTGACACGTAACTACCGTGGTCACGATGCGGATAAGAAGACCAAGAAGTAATAGGAGAGAGAAATGCAAGCTGTAGCAAAACTGCGCTTCGCGCGTCTCTCTGCACAGAAAGGCCGTTTGGTTGCTGACCAAATTCGCGGTCTTCCTGTAGAGCAGGCGCTAAATACACTTCTTTTTAGCAAGAAGAAGGGCGCTGCATTGATGAAGAAAGTACTGGATTCTGCAATTGCTAACGCAGAAAACAATGAAGGTGCTGACATCGATGAATTGAAAGTTAAGACTGTCTGTGTAGACGAAGGCCCAACAATGAAGCGTCTTCGTGCACGTGCTAAAGGTCGCGGTACTCGCATCCTTAAGCGCACCAGTCACATTACCGTCACTGTGGCGGATGAGTAAGCGGAATAGTTATGGGCCAGAAAGTACATCCAAATGGTATTCGTCTCGGCATCGTGTCGGACTGGACTTCAAAGTGGTACGCAGACAGCAAGAACTATGCTGATTTGTTGAACACCGACTTGGAAGTTCGTGACTTCTTGAAAGAGAAGCTGAAGCAGGCGTCAGTTAGCCGTATTCAGATCGACCGTCCAGCGAAGAATGCTCACATCACTATTCACACTGCTCGCCCTGGTTTGGTGATCGGTAAGAAAGGTGAAGATATTGATGCTTTGCGTAAAGAAGTGGCAGGTCGTATGGGTATCCCAGTGCATATCAGCATTGAAGAGATCCGTAAGCCTGAGCTTGATGCGCAGTTGGTATCAGAAGGAATCGCTCAGCAGCTTGAGCGCCGCATCATGTTCCGTCGTGCGATGAAGCGCGCGGTACAAAATGCAATGCGTCTTGGTGCTGAAGGTGTGAAGGTAAATATCGCAGGTCGTTTGAACGGCGCTGAGATCGCTCGTAGCGAGTGGTACCGTGAAGGCCGTGTGCCTCTTCACACATTGCGTGCTGACATTGATTACGGTTTTGCTGAAGCGCTAACCACCTACGGGATCATTGGTATCAAGACCTGGATCTTCAAGGGTGAGGTTTACGGCGACAATCGCAACAACGCTGTTGAAGCGGATGCGAAAGAAGGCAAAGCTGCGGGTAAGAAGGGTTAAGACATGCTGCAGCCAAAACGTACAAAGTTTCGTAAACAACACAAAGGTCGTAACCGCGGTCTTGCACAAAGCGGCAACAAAGTTAGCTTTGGTGAGTTCGGTCTGAAAGCAACTGCGCGTGGTCGCATGACTGCACGTCAGATTGAAGCGGGTCGTCGTACCATCACTCGTACGGTAAAGCGTGGCGGTAAGCTGTGGATTCGTGTATTCCCAGACAAGCCGATCACTAAGAAGCCTCTTGAGGTTCGTATGGGTAAAGGTAAGGGTAACGTTGAATACTGGGTAGCGCAGATTCAGCCAGGTCGCATGATTTATGAGATCGAAGGCGTTTCTGAAGAGCTGGCGCGTCAAGCATTTGGCTTGGCATCAGCAAAGCTTCCATTCAGCACCACATTTGTTAAACGGATGGTTCTCTGATGAAAGCAAGTGAACTAGTAGGTAAGTCTCAGGCTGAATTGCGTGAGACCTTAGAAGAGTTGCTCAAAGAGCAATTTAATCTGCGCATGCAGTCTGGTACCGGTCAGTTGGCTCGTCCACACCTGGTAAAAGAGGTTCGCCGTAACATTGCACGCGTTAAAACTCAAATTAACGCACAGCGTCAGGCAGGTGAAGCATGAGTGAGCAGGAAACTGTAGATAACCGCACCCTGCAGGGTCGCGTTGTTAGTGACAAGATGGACAAGACCATCACCGTTCTTATCGAGCGTCGTGTTAAGCACCCGATCTACGGTAAGTTCGTTCGTCGTTCAACCAAAGTGCATGCGCACGATGCGAACAACGAATGCCAAATCGGTGACGTAGTGGTTGTTGAGCAGTGCCGTCCACTGTCAAAAACTAAAACTTGGAAGTTCACCAAATTGGTTGAGCGTCCAAACTAAGTTAACGAATTTAAGATTTATATTGGGGTAGTGTCATGATCCAGATGCAATCAATGCTGGATGTTGCTGACAACAGCGGAGCGAAACGCGTTCAGTGCATCAAAGTACTGGGTGGCTCGCACCGTCGTTACGCCGGAATTGGTGATGTCATCAAAGTATCTATTAAAGATGCTCTTCCGCGCGGCAAGGTCAAAAAAGGTGATGTGTACAACGCAGTTGTTGTTCGTACACGTAAAGGTGTTCGTCGTGCAGACGGTTCTTTGATCCGTTTCGACGGTAATGCGGCAGTGTTGTTGAACAACAACTTGGCGCCTATCGGTACGCGTATCTTCGGCCCTGTGACTCGTGAGCTTCGTGGCGAGCGTTTCATGAAGATCGTGTCACTGGCTCCAGAAGTACTGTGAGGTAATTGACATGGCAGCACGTATTCGTAAAGGCGACGATGTCATCGTTCTTGCTGGTAAAGACAAAGGCAAGCGCGGCACTGTTTTATCAGTTGCAGATGACCGAGTAGTCGTAGAAAACATTAACTTGGCTAAAAAGCACACCAAGCCAAACCCAAATGCGGGTGAGCCTGGTGGCATCGTTGATAAAGAAATGCCGATGGATATTTCTAACGTAGCCTTGTTTAACCCTGCAACCGATAAAGGCGATCGCGTAGGTTTTAAGATCCTAGACGATGGTCGAAAGGTTCGCGTATTTAAGTCTAACGGCGAAGTCGTTGACGTTTGAGGTTGGATCGATGTCTCGTTTACAAGATCACTACAAAAATACAGTCGTACCAGCGCTAGTCGAGAAGTTTGGCTACAAGAGCGTTATGGAAGTACCGCGCATTGAAAAGATCACTCTTAATATGGGTGTCGGTGAAGCGGTAGGCGACAAAAAGAATATGGAATTCGCAGTTAACGATATGCAAGCGATTGCAGGTCAAAAAGCGATCGTGACTAAAGCTCGTAAATCAGTTGCTGGCTTTAAGATTCGTGATGGTTGGCCTATCGGTTGTAAAGTAACTTTGCGTCGTGAGCGCATGTACGAATTCTTGGATCGTCTGGTTTCTATCGCATTGCCACGTGTACGTGACTTCCGCGGTGTATCAGCAAAATCTTTCGACGGCCGTGGCAACTACAGCATGGGCGTGAAAGAACAGATTATCTTCCCAGAAATTGAATACGATAAAGTTGACGCAATTCGCGGTATGGATATCACCATCACCACCTCTGCGCGTACTGACGAAGAAGGCCGTGCCTTACTCGACAGCTTCAACTTCCCGTTCAAATAATCGGACAGGATTATGGCAAAGAAGAGCATGTGGGCCCGTGAGGCCAAGCGTTCAAAAGCAGCCAACAAGTTCGCTGACAAGCGCGCTGAGTTGAAAGCAATTATTAATGACCGCAGCAAATCACCTGAAGAGATTGATGTTGCTGTAGCAGCACTGCAGAAACTGCCTCGTGATGCGAGCCCAAGCCGTCAGCAACGTCGCTGCCGTGTTACAGGTCGTCCACACGCGGTTTACCGCAAATTTGGCCTTTGCCGTAACAAGTTGCGTGAAGCAGCGATGCGCGGCGAAGTTCCAGGCCTGAAAAAGGCAAGCTGGTAAGTCAGTTAGCTGCAAAAAGGGCTAGATTTACTGGCCTGACTTGTATAGAATTCGCGGCTCCCTAAATTGGGGGCCGTGTTTTATTCATCCGGGTATCGCACTACTTAGATAGTGGCTGACCTAAAGGAGACTCGAAAATGAGTATGTCGGATCCGATTGCGGACATGTTGACTCGCATCCGCAACGGCCAGGCGGCAAATAAGTCGTCTGTGCGTATGCCAGCTTCTAAAAAGAAGTCGGCTATTGCCAAGGTCTTGAAAGACGAAGGCTATATTATTGATTTCGCAGAAGTCGAAATGGATGGCAAGCCTGCCATTGAAGTTGCGCTGAAATATTTCCAGGGCGCACCTGTTATCGACTTTATCAAGCGTGTTAGCCGCCCAGGTCTACGTATCTATAAAGGTCGCGATGAGCTTCCTCGTGTACGTGGTGGTTTGGGTATCGCTATTGTTTCTACTTCTAAAGGCGTAATGACAGACCGTGAAGCGCGCAAGCAAGGTCACGGCGGCGAAGTCATCGCGTACGTTGCATAAGGAGTATCGACATGTCACGTATCGCAAAAGCGCCTATTAATTTGCCAAAGGGCACTGATATCACTATCAACGGTCAGCACGTAACTGTTAAAGGTGGTAAAGGTTCTTTGGAATTGAATGTACATGAGTTAGCAAAAGTTTCTGTTGATGGCGATGTTGTCACAGTAACTCCAGCAGAAGAGTCTAAGGCAGCGTGGGCTATGGCTGGCACCATGCGTTCTTTGGTTAACAACATGGTGGTTGGCTGCTCTGAAGGCTTCACTAAGAAGCTTCAGCTGATCGGTGTTGGTTACCGTGCGCAAGCAAAAGGTAGCACCCTTAGCCTGAGCCTTGGTTTCTCACATCCAGTTGATTACCCAGTGCCTGCAGGCATCACTGTTGAAACACCGTCTCAAACTGAGATTGTTGTAACTGGCAGCGACAAGCAGGTTGTTGGTCAGGTGGCATCTGAAATCCGCGCATACCGTCCACCAGAGCCTTATAAAGGTAAGGGTGTTCGTTACGCTGATGAGCATGTTGTCCGTAAAGAAGCTAAGAAGAAATAAGGGTTAGTACGATGGATAAGAAAACATCTCGTTTACGTCGTGCAACTCGTGCACGTGCAAAAATCCGTGAGTTGGGTGAAAACCGTTTGACGGTTCATCGCACCCCTCGTCACATCTACGCTCAAATCATTGCGCCTAACGGTGCTGAAGTGATTGCAACAGCATCAACGGTTGATAAGGCTCTAGCAGCTGAGATCACTGGCCACAATGGCAACATTGCAGCAGCTACCGTTGTCGGTAAAGCAATTGCTGAGCGTGCAAAAGCAAAAGGTATCGAGCGCGTTGCGTTTGATCGTTCTGGTTTCCGTTATCACGGTCGCGTAAAAGCTTTGGCTGATGCAGCGCGTGAAGCCGGTCTTGAGTTCTAAGGAGTCGAATAATGGCAAATTATGAAAACAAGCCAGCTGGCGACGACATGATTGAAAAGCTGATCGGTGTTAACCGTGTAGCTAAAGTTGTTAAAGGTGGTCGTGTATTCAGTTTCGCAGCAATGGTTGTTGTTGGCGATGGTAATGGCCGCGTAGGTTACGGTACTGGTAAATCAAAGGAAGTTCCTTTGGCGGTACAGAAAGCGATGGAGCAAGCTCGTCGCAACATGGTGTCTGTGAAGTTGAAGAACGGTACCGTTCAATACCCACTTTACGGTCGTCATGGCGCAGCTCGCGTTTACATGCAACCAGCTTCTGAAGGTACCGGTATCATCGCCGGCGGTGCAATGCGTGCATTGTTCGAAGCAGTTGGCGTACATAACGTACTGGCAAAAGTTATGGGTACTAACAACCCAATGAACGTTGTCCGTGCAACTATCAATGGTCTTAAGCAGATGAACGATGCAGAGCAAGTTGCAGCGAAGCGCGGCAAGACTGTTGAAGAGATTCTGGGGTAATCATCATGTCTGATAAGAAGATGATGAAAGTTAAGTTGGTGCGCAGCAAATTCGGTCGCGTGAAAGGTCATATCGACTGTGTTCACGGTTTGGGTCTGCGTCGCATGCACCAGGTAGTTGAAGTAGAAGACACACCAGCCACTCGTGGCATGTTGAATAAGGTCTACTACATGGTTCAAGTAGTTGAGGAAGCTTAAGATGCGTCTGAACTCAATTAAACCAGCAGAAGGTTCTAAGCCATCTCGCAAGCGCGTCGGTCGTGGTATCGGTAGCGGCTTAGGTAAGACTTGTGGCCGTGGTCACAAAGGTCAAAAGTCTCGCTCTAACAGCTGGGGCTCAGTTGGCTTTGAAGGCGGTCAAATGCCTTTGCAGCGTCGTCTTCCAAAAGTTGGCTTTAAGTCAGTGATTGGTCGTTCGACTGCAGAAGTTCGTTTAAGCGAGCTGGCAAAGGTTGAAGGTGACGTTGTAGATATGGAAGCGTTGTGGAACGCAAACGTACTACCTCGTTCAATGACTCGCGCAAAGATTATGTTGTCGGGTGAAGTTACTCGTGCGGTTACTGTTAAAGGTATCCGTGTTACCAAAGGCGCTAAAGCAGCTATCGAAGCAGCTGGCGGCAAGGTAGAAGACTAAGGAATTTATATGGCACGCGGCCAGGCCCCTGGAGCATCAATGGGGAACTTGTCCGAATTACGTCAGCGTTTGCTGTTCGTACTTGGGGCATTGATCGTTTACCGAGTCGGTACATTTATACCGGTTCCGGGCATCGATCCAGCTGCGTTAGCTGCTTTGTTTGAGCAGCAGCAAGGCACCATCCTTGACATGTTTAACATGTTCTCAGGTGGCGCATTGAGCCGAGCGAGTTTGTTCGCACTGGGCATCATGCCGTACATCTCTGCATCGATTATCGTGCAGCTGATGACCGCAGTGATTCCGCAGTTAGAGCAACTGAAAAAAGAGGGTGAGGCAGGTCGTCGTAAGATTACCCAATACACCCGCTACGGCACCTTGGGCCTAGCGACTTTCCAAGCGATCGGTATTTCGATGGCATTGCAAGGTCAGTTTGGTGAAGGTTTGGTTGTAACTGAAGGCCCTGGTTTTGTCTTCACTGCAACTGTGTCGCTAGTCACTGGAACGATGTTCTTGATGTGGTTAGGTGAGCAAATTACTGAGCGTGGCTTAGGTAACGGCATCTCTCTAATCATCTTTGCGGGCATCATTGCCGGTTTGCCATCCGCCTTTGGCGCGATTGTTGAACTGGTAAGCAACGGCGAGATGAATGCGCTGTTTGCATTGTTCCTTTTTGTTATGGCAATTGCTGTAACAGGCTTTGTGGTTTTCGTGGAGCGCGGACAACGCCGCATCACGGTGAATTACGCAAAGCGTCAGCAAGGTCGCAAGATGTTCGCTGCTCAAAGCAGTCACTTGCCACTAAAACTGAATATGGCGGGTGTAATCCCACCGATTTTTGCGTCGAGCATAATTTTGTTCCCAACCACGCTAGCGCAGTGGGCGGGTAACACAGACGATATGCGTTGGTTGCAAGACATTATTGCGATGGTGTCTCCAGGCGAACCAATTTATATGGCTCTGTATGCTGCCGCGATTATGTTTTTCTGCTTCTTCTATACCGCGTTGGTATTTAACTCGCAGGAAACTGCAGACAATTTGAAGCGTTCAGGTGCGTTCATCCCAGGCATTCGTCCTGGTGACCAAACTGCTCGCTACATCGATCAGGTGATGTCTCGACTGACCTTGGTTGGTGCGATCTACATTACTTTGGTTTGTTTGATTCCAGAGCTGTTGATCGTAGGTTGGAACGTACCGTTCTACTTTGGTGGTACTTCGCTGTTGATCGTTGTGGTCGTAGTGATGGACTTCATGGCTCAAGTACAGGCGCATGTGATGTCGCATCAGTACGAAGGTTTAATGAAGAAAGCGAATTTGAAAAATACAGGTGGCATGGGATCAATTCGTTGATTCAACCACTTAGTGGAGAACTAAGATGAAAGTTAGAGCTTCAGTTAAAAAAATGTGTCGAAACTGCAAAGTTATCAAGCGCAACGGTGTTGTGCGCGTAATTTGCTCAGACCCACGCCATAAGCAGCGTCAGGGTTAAGCGCAGTTTCGGCGTTGAAAACTCAATTAGGTTTTGTTAAAGTCGCGCGCTTTCGCGTGGCCGCCGCCGAACGAATTTAGGAGATTCATTCATGGCTCGTATTGCTGGTGTCAACATTCCTGATCGCAAGCACATTGTGATCGGATTGCAGTCGATCTTCGGTATCGGCGCAACTCGTGCAAAAGAAGTTCTTTCTGCTGCAGGGATTGCGGGTGACCGTAAGGTTATGGATTTGAGCGAAGAAGAGCTCGAGACCCTGCGTACTGAGATTGCCAAGTTCTCTGTAGAGGGTGACTTGCGTCGTGAAGTTTCAATGAACATCAAGCGTTTGATGGACCTCGGTTGTAACCGCGGTATCCGTCACCGTCGTGGCTTACCGCTACGCGGCCAACGTACTAAGACCAATGCGCGTACTCGCAAAGGTCCTCGTAAACCAATCAAGCGTTAATTCGGCTTATTTATAGGAACAGCAGATGGCTAAGTCGACCCGTAAAAAAGTTAAAAAGGTTGTTACCGATGGTGTGGCACACATCCACGCGTCTTTTAACAACACTATCGTTACAATCACCGACCGTCAGGGCAATGCGCTAGCATGGGCAACTGCGGGTGGTTCAGGTTTCCGTGGTTCTCGTAAGAGCACACCTTTCGCAGCACAGGTCGCAGCTGACCGCGCAGGCGAAATGGCTAAAGAATACGGCCTGAAGAACTTAGACGTTAACGTTAAGGGCCCTGGTCCTGGTCGTGAATCTGCTGTACGTGGTTTGAATAACTGTGGTTTCAAGATCACTAGCATCAACGACGTTACCCCTATTCCTCATAACGGCTGTCGCCCGCCTAAAAAGCGCCGCGTATAACTGGAGTTAGAAAATGGCACGTTACTTAGGTCCAAAATGTAAATTGATGCGTCGCGAAGGAACCGATTTGTTCCTGAAGAGCCGCATGCGTTCTGTAGACACAAAATGCAACATGGAGAAGAAGCCTGGTCAGGGTGGTGATCGCCGTGGTCGTTTGTCAGATTACGGTCTGCAGCTTCGTGAAAAACAAAAAGTTCGCCGTTTGTACGGCATTCTTGAGCGTCAGTTCCGCAACTACTATGCACAAGCTGATCGCGTAAAAGGCCCAACAGGTGAAAACCTACTGCGTTTGTTGGAAGCACGTTTAGATAACGTTGTTTACCGTATGGGCTTTGGTGCAACTCGTGCAGAAGCGCGTCAGTTGGTAAGCCATAAAGCAGTAGAAGTTAACGGTAAGGGTGTCAACATCCCTTCATACAACGTTAAGCCAGAAGACGTGATCACCATTCGTGAGAAGTCTAAGGGTCAAGAGCGCATTAAGAGCTCATTGGCATTGGCTGAGCAGTACGGTGCTCCTGAGTGGATTGAGATTGATGCGAACGCGATGAAAGGTACTTTCAAGCGCAATCCAGATCGCACTGAGTTGCCAGCAGAAATTAATGAGCAGCTGATCGTCGAATTGTATTCGAAGTAATCTGTTTAACGTTTAAACGAACACTAAAGAGGGGTGAGTATGGCGGGTTCCGTCACTGAGTTCTTAAGTCCTAACATCGTTAATGTTGAGACTGTTAAAGAGCGTACCCACGCTAAAGTTGCACTTGAGCCTTTAGAGCGTGGTTTTGGCCACACTTTAGGTAACGCATTGCGTCGCATTCTGTTGTCTTCGATGCCAGGCTGTGCAATTACTGAAGCAGAGATCGAAGGCGTTGTGCATGAGTACAGTGCAATCGAGGGCGTACAAGAAGACGTTCTTGAGATCCTGTTGAACTTGAAAGAAGTTGCGATCCAAATGGAAGATCGTGACGAAGCAACATTGACCTGTGATGTTAAAGGTCCTGCGACTGTGACTGCAGCTGATATCCAGTTGACTCACGGCGTTGAGATCGCTAACCCAGAGTTGGTGATTGCGCACTTGACCGATAAAGGTCATTTGAACATGACCCTGCGTGTTGAGCGTGGTCGCGGCTACGAGCCAGCGAGCAATCGTGAAAGCGCAGCAGGTGATGACCGTCCAATCGGCCGTTTGCAGTTAGATGCGAGCTTCAGCCCAGTACGTCGTGTTGCGTACTCAGTTGAAAATGCACGTGTTGAGCAGCGTACTGACTTGGACCGTTTGGTTATCGATATTGAAACTAACGGTACCCTGGATGCGGAGGATTCAATCCGCCGTGCAGCAACCATTCTGCAGCATCAGTTGGTAGCGTTTGTCGATCTGGATCAAACCCCAGAGCCTAAGAGCAATGAGCCTTCGGCACCTGAGATTGATCCAATTCTGGTACGCCCAGTTGATGATCTTGAGCTGACTGTTCGTTCTGCGAACTGTTTGAAGGCTGAGAACATCTTCTTGATCGGCGATCTGATTCAGCGCACTGAAGTTGAGCTGTTGAAGACCCCGAACTTGGGTAAAAAGTCTCTCACCGAGATCAAAGACGTATTGGCTACTCGTGGCTTGTCGTTGGGTGCTCGTCTTGAGAACTGGCCACCAGAAAACTTAGAAGAATTGATGGCACGCTGATTGAAGCGTTCCGTGTTGATGTAACTATATTGTAGGAAGTCGACCCATGCGTCACCGCAAATCAGGACGGCAGTTAAACCGTAACAGCTCACACCGTAAGGCTATGTTCCGTAACATGGCTGTATCGATGTTCGATCATGAATTGATCAAGACCACTTTGCCTAAGGCTAAAGAATTGCGTCGTGTGGTTGAGCCACTCGTCACTTTGGCTAAAGAAGACAGCGTTGCAAACCGTCGCTTGGCATTTTCACGTTTGCGTGATGATGCAGTCGTAGCAAAGTTGTTCTCTGAAATTGGCCCTCGCTATAAAGAGCGTTCAGGTGGTTACCTGCGCATTTTGAAGTGTGGCTATCGCCCTGGCGACAAAGCACCTATGGCTTACGTTGAGATGGTTGACCGTCCAGAAGTCGAGGAAGTCGAAGAGGCTGTAGAAGCAGAATAAGATTCGCTTCAAAAAAGTTAAAGAGCCGGGCTATGCCCGGCTTTTTTTTGCCATTAGACTTGGCGCATGAATAGAGATGCCCCGATCTTTTTGTATACCGACTACGGTCATAATGGTCCGTATGTGGGGTTGCTGCATGCCGTTGCGACTGAGCACGCAGGCCCAATCTTTGACCTGCAGCATGATGCGCCACGCTTTAAGCCTTATGAGGCAGGTGTCTTATTACAAGCGCTGGTGCCGAGTTTGCCTGAAGGCAGCATCATCGTATCGGTGATCGATCCTACGGTTGGTTCAAAACGAGAAGGTGTTGCGGTCTCATGCGATGGCAACTTCTTTATCGGGCCCGATAACGGGCTGCTATGTAGCTTTATTGATCGTGCGGATAAGGTCTATCGCTTGCCACCGGTAGATGACGATGTGCCAGCAAGTTTTCATGGACGGGATTGGTTTATGCCAATGGCGATGCACTGGGCTAAAAATCCTCGTCCGGGTTGGCAGCGATTATTCCCTGCAGATGTCGTCCGTTGTGATGCTGTACCAAGCGTGCGGGTCATTTACATCGATGCCTTCGGTAACGTGATGACCGATATGACGACCCAGCGATTCAAGCAGGGCGGTCAATTTGTTCACAATGGCAATACTATCCCGCAGGTACGCACCTTTAATGATGTGCCTGCAGGTGAATTCTTGAGCTACCGCAATTCACTTGGCCTGATTGAGATTGCGATCAATCAAGGCAATGCAGCTCAAACCATGGCTGTATCGATCGGCGATGTTCTAACGCTTGCCGAGTAACGGCTTTAGGAAGCGACCGGTGTGTGACACCTTTTCCTTGGCGATATCACCCGGTGTGCCTTTAGCAATAATCTGACCACCACCGCTGCCACCTTCAGGGCCAAGGTCAATAATCCAATCTGCGGTTTTGATGACATCCAAGTTGTGTTCGATCACTACAACAGAATTACCGCGATCACGTAATGAGTGAAGCACGCTAAGCAATTGCTTCACGTCATGGAAGTGCAGGCCGGTTGTTGGCTCGTCCAAAATATACAGCGTATTGCCTGTATCTCGTTTAGAGAGTTCACGCGATAGTTTGACTCGCTGTGCCTCGCCGCCAGAAAGAGTTGTCGCGTTTTGACCTAAAGTGATGTAACTCAAACCCACATCCATGAGTGTCTGCAGTTTACGTTTCAAAGCAGGTACAGCTTCAAAGAAGCTCAACGCATCTTCGACTGTGAGTTCTAAAACCTCGTTGATCGATTTACCTTTGTACTGTATCTCGAGCGTTTCGCGGTTATAGCGTTTTCCTTTGCATACATCACATTGCACATACACGTCGGGTAGAAAGTGCATTTCGACTTTAATGACACCGTCACCTGCGCACGCCTCACATCGACCGCCTTTAACGTTAAAGCTAAAACGACCGGGGTTATAGCCTCGAGAACGCGATTCAGGAACACCCGCAAATAACTCACGAATCGGTGTGAACAAGCCAGTGTAGGTAGCAGGATTTGAACGAGGTGTGCGACCAATCGGAGATTGATCGATATCCACGACCTTATCAAAGTGCTCAAGTCCAGTGATGTCATCGTGTGGTGCGATATCTTGATTCGCGCGATTCAGATTGTTCGCTGCGATCGGATAAAGCGTGTCGTTGATCAGAGTCGATTTACCTGAACCTGATACACCAGTTACGCAGGTGAATAAACCGGCAGGTATTTCTAAAGTGACATCTTTTAAGTTGTTACCACGTGCGCCAGTAATTTTGAGCACGCGTTTTTTATCGTAAGGCGTAAGCTCGCTAGGTATGGTGATACTTTCTTTGCCGCTAAGGTAATGACCGGTAATTGAATCTGGATTACTTGCAATATCATCTGGCGTCCCTTGTGCAATCACCTTGCCACCATGAATACCTGCACCTGGGCCAATGTCCACCACGTGATCGGAGCTGCGAATCGCATCCTCATCGTGTTCAACAACAATCACCGTGTTACCCAGGTCGCGTAGGTAGGTCAGGGTGTTGAGCAAACGCTCGTTATCACGTTGGTGTAGACCGATGGAAGGTTCATCAAGAACATACATAACGCCTACGAGGCCAGCACCAATTTGGCTTGCTAAACGGATGCGTTGTGCTTCTCCGCCTGACAGAGTCTCAGCGCTGCGATCTAATGTGAGGTAGTTCAAACCAACGTTGACTAAGAACTGCAAACGTTCGCGAATCTCTTTCACGATCTTGCTCGCAATCTCTCCACGCTTACCCGGCAGGTTAAGTGCTTCAAAGAAGTTCAAGCTTTGATCAATAGCCATGCCGGTCACATCGGGTAGACGTTGTTGATCAACGAAGACATGACGTGCCGCTTCGTTAAGACGTGTGCCTTGGCAATCAGGACAGGCCTGATGCGATAAGTAACGTGAAAGCTCTTCACGTACCGCATTCGATTCGGTTTCCCGATAACGGCGCTTCATGTTATTTAACACGCCCTCAAAGGGTTGCAGTTTTTTTACTGTCTTACCGCGTGGATCGAGTTGAACGAATTCAATCGCTTCAAGACCGCTACCGTTCAGAATGATCTTTTGAGTTTTCTTATCAAGCGCTTCCCAAGGGGTTTCAGGGTCAAAGCCATAATGTTTGCCGAGTGATCGAATAATTGCGAAGTAGTAGGCGTTACGACGATCCCAGCCACGTACTGCGCCACCAGCCAGAGATAGCTCTGGTGAAGTGATCACTTTGCTTGAGTCAAAGAATTGTTCAACACCTAGGCCATCACAGGTTTCGCAAGCACCTGCTGGGTTATTAAACGAGAACATGCGTGGCTCAAGCTCTTCAATAGAGTAGCCACAGTGAGGACATGCAAAATTTGCTGAGAATAAAAGTTCTGGCTTGTCTTCCTCCATCCAGGCAATACGTGCAGTCCCTTCAGTTAGGCGCAGCGCGGTTTCAAAAGACTCGGTGAGGCGCAGGCGTAAATCTTCACGCACCTTAAAACGATCAATCACCACTTCAATGGTGTGCTTCTCATGCAGCTCAAGCTCTGGTGGCTGATCTAGCTCATAGATATCGCCATCAATACGAGCCCGCAAATAACCTTGGGCATAAAGCTCGCTAAGTAATTTTTTATATTCACCTTTACGCTCTGTGATCACCGGCGCGAGCAGCATCAGCTTGCTGCCTTCTTCTAGATTCAATACCTGATCGACCATCTGGCTGATGGTTTGTGCCTCTAAGGGTTCGTCATGCTCGGGGCAACGAGGTGTACCGACACGAGCGAATAACAAACGCAGGTAGTCGTAAATCTCGGTAATGGTACCGACGGTTGAGCGTGGGTTATGTGAAGTGGTTTTCTGCTCGATTGAGATAGCGGGAGATAGGCCTTCGATGTGATCCACATCTGGCTTCTCCATCATCGAAAGGAATTGGCGCGCATAAGCCGAGAGTGACTCGACATAGCGACGCTGACCTTCGGCGTAAATGGTATCGAAGGCGAGCGATGACTTGCCAGAGCCGGACAGACCGGTGATCACGATGAGCTTGTCGCGTGGCAAATCAACGCTGATGTCTTTCAGGTTGTGAGTGCGAGCGCCGCGAATATGTATCGTGTCCATGAGTGACTACCGGTCAAAAAATCGAACCCAATATTCTAGGTGAGAGGCGCATGTAACACGAGCCCGATTCACCTTTTCTGGGTTTGGGCTGCCATGTTCATTGGGGTGAATTGATCAGAGCTTTTGTGGGCTGATCTGGGTACTATTGAAAGGTTTATTCACGGAGTTTTTCTTGAGCAGTTTTCAGCACAACAAAATGACCTCAGCCGAGCGGCGTGCTGTCATTGGCTTGGCCGGTATTTATGGGTCACGCATGTTGGGTCTGTTCCTGATTCTGCCGGTCTTTGCGATCTTCGCCGAAACCCTTGAGGGGACAACGCCTTGGCTGGCGGGTCTTGCGGTGGGTATCTATGGATTGACTCAAGCCTTACTTCAACTTCCTTTCGGTTTCTTATCCGATCGAATTGGTCGAAAGCCGGTGATCATCGGTGGTCTGATTCTGTTTGCTCTCGGTAGTGTGATCGCTGCGATGTCCACGGATATCTTTTGGATTATTGTGGGTCGCGCTGTGCAGGGTAGTGGTGCAATTGCTGCGGCCGTGATGGCGCTAGCGTCTGATCTAACCCGAGAAGAACAGCGAACCAAATCAATGGCGCTGATTGGCATGAGTATCGGCTCGGCATTTTTGCTGGCTATGATTTTTGGTCCGATGATCAGTAGCACGATTGGTGTCAGTGGGATTTTTTGGCTCACAGCTTTGTTGGCACTCATTGGTATGTTCATCATCCTGTTTGTCGTGCCATCTCCACAAACTAGCCGTACCCGCCGCGATGCAGTGCCGTTGCCGCAAATGGTTGGTCAGGTTTTACGTAATCCGGACTTGGTACGTTTAGATGTGGGTATCTTTTCGCTACACCTCGTTCTGACGGCCGTCTTTTTGGTGATCCCTTTAGCGCTACGCGATGCAGGTTTGCCGCTGACCGAGCACACCTGGGTTTACCTGCCGGTGATGATTATTTCCATTTTGTCGATGGTGCCGTTCATTATCCTTTCCGAGAAGAAGCGTCAGTTAAAACCGATTTTCTTAGGGGCGATTACCGTTCTGATTGGTACACATTTGGTGATGGCGCAACTGCCGCCTTCTGAGAATGCTTGGTTTATCACGCTGATTGTTTTTTTCACCGCCTTTAATTTGCTTGAAGCGACGCTTCCATCGCTGGTGTCGAAAACCTCTCCAGCCGATGCCAAGGGGACTGCGATGGGTGTGTATTCGACCTCGCAATTCGCGGGTGCGTTTTTCGGTGGTCTGATCGGCGGCTGGGCGCATCAGCAGTGGGGCAATGCTGGTGTGTTTGAATTCGCAGCGGTGATCTGCCTGATCTGGCTCGTGGTCGCCTCGGGCATGCGCAAACCTCGCCACACCACCAGTCAGGTGCGAACTGTTCAACTGACCTCTGAAGCAGCTGCTAGCGAGCTCGCAGCGCAGCTTGAGGGGGTTGCTGGAGTCGAAGAGGCGGTAGTCATCTACAGTGACGGAGTGGCTTATCTGAAGGTCGATAAACAGCGTCTCGATAACGCCAGATTGGATGCAATTGTGGGCGCGACGGCGTAGACTGCGAAAAACAATTTTATCGACGTTTTGGCGTCAATCAGGGGAGAAAACATGGCGAGCCGCGGTATTAACAAAGTCATTTTGGTAGGTAACTTGGGACAAGACCCAGAGGTTAAATACATGCCGAATGGTAATGCCGTGTGCAACATCACGGTTGCTACTTCTGAGTCATGGAAAGATAAAAACTCCGGTGAGATGCAAGAGCGTACCGAGTGGCACCGCGTGGTGTTTTTTCGCCGCTTAGCTGAGATTGCAGGTGAATACCTTAAGAAAGGTTCCCAGGTTTATCTTGAAGGCCGTTTGCAAACCCGTAAGTGGCAAGATCAACAAGGCCAAGATCGCTATACCACTGAGATCATTGCGGACAATATGCAGATGTTAGGCGGTGGTGGTCGTGGCGGTAGTGCAGAGTTTGGTGGTGGCCAATCAAAAGGTGGCTC
>VMDJ01000146.1 GCA_008080925.1 Gammaproteobacteria bacterium | reverse complement strand
ACACCCGACACCATGCGCGAAAAGCGGATGGCATGGGTTAAAGCGAATCCTGAGTACGCTCATGATTTGACGCGAGTACGTCTTTCAGCGCTTCAAGCGCATTGTGATGAATTTGATTTGCCGCATGAGATTGCTGAACAGGCTAACGCAATTTTTCGTGAGGCACGCAATTGGGTTGAGCCGTTTGACGAGGTGATTCAGGGCTTAAAGCAGCTCAAGCAGAATTACCGATTGGTTGCGGTATCTAATGGCAATGCGCAAGTTGATAAGACGCCGCTACAAGGTTTGTTTGATGCAGCTTATATGGCTGAACAGGTGGGGGCGGCAAAGCCACATCCTGCACTGTTTCAAGCCAGTGTAGATCGGTTTGGTGTGCGAGCTGATGAGTGTCTGCATGTGGGGGATGATCCTGTGCGCGATATTGAGGCGGCAGCCAACTTTGGAATGAAAACAGCATGGATGAATCGCACAGAACAAATGTGGCCAAGTTTGACGAAGTCGGCCGATATTAGCGTTTCAAATTTAGAAGAGCTGATAAAGCTCTTACCTCGGTAATTATCGTGAGTCCTATCGTGAAAATTTATACACCAGCCGTGTTACTAACGATTGCTGCCTTTTTCTTGGCAGCACAGTTTATTAAGCCGGCGCCCCCTTCAAAAGTCACCATGGCAACAGGTTCGGAGAGCGGTGCTTACCATAGCTTTGCACAGTCTTATCAGCGCTACCTCGCAGCGGAGGGTGTTGAGCTTGAGCTCATTCCAACAGCCGGTTCAGTGGAGAATCAGCAGCTGTTGCGCGAAGGCAAAGTGGATATGGCGTTGGTTCAAAGCGGCATACCTGACCCCTTTGGCATTCAGTTAATTGAGTCGATGGGGAGTGTGTTTTACGAGCCGCTTTGGGTATTCACATCGGCCAGTCGACCCATTGGTGCTTTGCGTGAACTGTCGGGGTTGCGCATGGCGATTGGTGGTGAAGGTTCAGGGACTCGCGCGTTAGCCACTATGCTGCTCAGTGATAACGGTATTTCACTCGACACAACGCAACCAATGGGTGGTCGTTCCGCCTATGACGCGCTGAAAGAAGGCAAGATTGATGCAGCATTTTTTGTCAGTGCGCCACGCAGTTTGTTGGTCCAAGAAATGTTGCGCGATCAAGCGCTGAGTGTCATGTCTTTTGATCGTGTACAAGCCTATGCCAAACGGTATGGCTTTTTGAGTCACGTGGTTCTGCCGCAAGGTATTGTTGATCTTCAACAAGACATTCCTGCTCAAGATAAAGCGTTGCTGGCCCCCGCAGCAAATATTGTTGCGACGAAAGAGATTCACCCTGCGATTATCGACATCATGTTAATGGCGGCGAAGCAACAACATGGGAATGAGAGTTGGTTTGCGAATAACGGACAATTCCCACAACCCAAGTTACTGGCCTATCCCTTGGCAGATAGAGCTAAAAAGTTTTACGAGAAAGGCGAGCCTGTTTTACAACGTTATATGCCGTTCTGGGCAGCGTCACTGATAGACCGTTTATGGGTGATGTTGTTACCGTTAGTGCTGATGATTTTACCGTTGATGAAAGTTATGCCGCCCATTTACAACTGGCGTATGCGAGCACGCGTTTATCGTTGGTATGAAAAACTTGAGTCAATCGATGAGCAAGCAACGGATGCTGATCACGTAACGAAAGAAAGCCTGCATCAATCACTGCGCGATCTTGAGCAAGAAGTGCGTCAACTAAAGATACCTTTGGCGTTTGCGCATGAAGCCTATCATCTGCGTCAACATATCGAACTCGTTAGGCAGCGATTGCTTTAGATTTCGCGTAAACCATCAGATGGTGCGATGCGTGCAGCACGCGCGCCTGATAGTGCAGCTGAAATAATTGCAGCTAAAACGGTGACAACGCCTGCTGCCGCAAAGTGTTCTGGAAGGAGCACGCACACCGATTGGCCTTCGGTTTGATCAGCCATCATTGTATTGATGGTGATTGCTACGGCTTGATATAAGCCAATCGCTAAGCCCCAGCCCAGTACAGCGGTATAAATAGCTTGTGTCATAGGGAACCACACAATATCTCCCGTGCGGAAACCGACTAAGCGCAGAACCGATAATTCTTTGCGTTTGCGATCAACATTGGCCCATAAGCTTGCGCCCAAGGATAAGGAGAAGCCGAAAAGGCCAATGATCGCAATGGCCCAATACACCATGGTGAGGTTGCGATCCATCTTCATCACAAGCTCGATATCTGAGCTTTTGGTACGTACTTCAACGCCGACGGCATTTAGGGCTTTTTGTAGGCCAGCGACATCATAGATAGAACGACTGAATAAGCGGAAGCTAGGATAGGTGCGCTCTGATGGGGCTTCACTACCTGACCATTTAAACTGTGTTACTGCGATGCCATCACGATAGTTTTCGATCGCTTCCATCAGCTCAAGGTTTACAAAAGCGCCATCGCGGGTAAAGGCGTCAGCATCAGCAATTCCTACAACGGTCAGCGATAGCTCAACGCGTTCTGCTTCTCCAAGATAACGACGAGTGACGCTGCCTTGAATTTGATCGCCAAGCTCAATATTGAGTTTGCGTGCTGCGGTAGGCGACAACACTATTTGGTTGATTGTTTCTGGAGCTGAAGTTTTTTGGAGTAATGGATCGCCAGACGCTGTCGGTATCATTTCGACATTAACAAAGCGATCGGCTTTATCCGAGCTGAGCTGCACGGTTGCAGCGATGCTACGTGTGCGTGGCAAGATAAATTCAACATCTTTGCGTGCACGCATTTGGTTAATCCAGTTGTCATCAAAGCGCGCGCTACTGACTGGGCGAATTTCACGATTAGTCGGATCTTCAATTAGCTCATCAATCATGCCGCCAATAATGCCGAACTTAAGGCCGAACAAAACCAACATAGGGCCAAGCACAGCGGCAAGTGCGAGCACAAAACAGATCGATACCTGCCATTCGTGTAGATAATCTTTGGTTGCTAAACGTAGTGTTTTAAATAACTTCATGACTTATCCATTCACTACGGTTTCGGTTGTGCGACCATCTTCAGAACGTGAGGTATGGTGCGCTAAACGACGTAAACCTAAACGCTTGATGTGGCGCCATGCATGACTCGCAACAATGACAGTGATGTTGCGATCTTCTGCCAGCTCCATGAATAAGGCCATGATCTTTTCTGCTGCAAAAGGGTCAACCGAGGCAGTTGGCTCATCGGCAATCACGATAGATGGCTGGTGTGCGAGACCTCGAGCAATCGCAACGCGTTGGCGTTCACCCGTGGATAATGTGCCGGGTAATTTATCGAGATGACGTGCAATGCCTAGCTCGCGTGCCAGTGTGTCGACGGTGTCGTCTTTTTTCATCTTTAACACGTTACGGGAAAGATTGATGTTATCTCTCACTGTAAGGTAAGGCAGAAGACCACCGGTTTGCATCACATAACCAATATGCTGTTTACGCATATCGCCAAGAGCATTGAGTTGTTTTTTATCCCATAAGGCGCCGATGTCAGTGGGGCTATCTGCAAGGTTTGGGCGGAAACGGAAAGAATCAATGTCGCTAGGCTTGGCAATAAACGCCAAGATGTCGAGCAAGGTTGATTTGCCACAACCCGATTCCCCGATAACCGCAATCTGTTCGCCTTGGCGGATTTGCAAAGAGGGTACATTGAGCCGGAAAGACACACCCTCTGATTTCCGATCTAAAACAACATTACGCAGATGATAGATGGTGCCACCTTCACGCTGGGTGGCATCCGAATGCGGTTGCGTTTCCAAAGTTTAGTCCTGCTATTAAGGCAACATTTCAATCGCGATAGGGAAGACAGAGTCACCATCCACTGGGCCGCCATCAAGGCTCACCCAAAGGTCGGTGTGATCATGTAGTGCACGGTAGTAATTAATCTTTGCTTCTAAGCGATGTAAGAAGTCGATTTGATCGCTAGCTGGCCAAGCATCCCACTCTTCAAGTGAAAGGCCCATGACTTCACCGGTGTAAGGCAAGTCATCAATGTATTCACGCATAAAGCCAAGGTCAGCCAGGCTGTTACCTGTGCCCGCAGTGGTTGCGGTTGTTTCACCTAATTGGCTTGCATCACGCGTTACAGTTGCTGCCAAGCTTTTTAATTCGTTGAGGAAGTTGCTTGGTGATAGAAGGCCTTCTTCGGCAGTATTCAGCACCTGTTTTAAGATGTCATGCAAATCAGAAAGTTGATCGCGAGTGAGCAACACCTGCACATCGAGTGAAGGCATCTCTGGATTACGTAAGTCACGGTCTAGGACCCATGCGTTAAAAATGCGGGGCGTTTTACCACTGGTTGTGTCTTGTAGATAACGCATGCGCAAAGCGTAGCCAAGCTTGCTGACTTTTTGTTGTAGTGATGCCAATTGTGCATCGTTGGTTTGCGCGGTGTTCTGTTGTGGCGCCATTGCGCCACCCATCTGAACTTGCATGGTGATCTGGCCAGCAAGGGTGTCGAGTACACGACCAAAACGATTCACATCACCTGTGGATACGCCGTAGTACAAGCTACCGATACCTGGAAATTCAGAAAGATCTTTATAGGTTTTTGCGGCGTTAGCATGGTCAGCTTTTGTGGCTGGCGTCAGCAAGTGCAACACAAAAATAGCGATACCTTTCTCGCGAGCTAAATGTTTGAGCTGTTCAGCAGAAAGGCCCGTGCTTGAAAGTGGGTCGGTTTTGTCACGAGGACCTGCATCAGTCACGAGAACAAGATAACGAGCGGCATTACCTTCCCATGACATTTTATCGATAGCTTCTTTTAGACCGGCGTAGGCATCTTCTTTAAACCCTTGGCTTGAAGCAGAGGCGGCTTTAAGTGATTCCACTTGTGTCATAAAAGCTTGTGGATCACTTCCTTCCTTTAGGTCGACATAAGTACGGGTGAGATATTCCAATCCCGGCGCTGCGTCTGGATTATCACGAAAAGCGACTAAGCCAAAATTCACATTACCCAGAAGGTTGGCTGACTCAAGGCTGCCATAGATCTTTCGAACAGCTTCACGGGTTCTGTTGATGTAAGGATCCATCGACAAGGTCGAGTCAATCGCGAACACTAAGCCTGCACGGTAGTCTGAGGTTTTCTTTGGCTCTGCATCGCGTAAGGGTACGGACGCCACTTCCAGCATGCGCGCTTGTTGGTTGCCCACATAGATGTCTTTGTGCTTCTGAATCGGCACTAAATAGAAGTCATCTTGAATATCAAGTTTTTCAGCAGGCTGAATGGCGGCAACGGGCGATGATTTTCGTGTTTTTCCAGCGGTTGCTTCCGAATACAGGCGCTCGTAATTTTTTAAACTACGATCTTGTGCAACATCTTCGAGAGATTTGGCATCTTTAAATAACAAGGCGCGATCTTGGTATGCAGGGTCGCGGAAGGCAACGGTGAGGCCTTGATTCCATTCGATGGTGTCATCGCTTTTAAGCCAACCTTTTTTGTCACCAAAACGATCAGTGCCTACGTTTAACCATTCTTGAGTGCCGACTTTAGTGCGAGCGTAAACGTAATAAGCCGTAAAGGGCGTAGTGGCGGTGCCAGTACTTTTCGGTGTTTGATGCAGCTGCGCGCCAGGAATGGCAAGTACACGTTGATAAAGAGATTGTTTGCCAGCCAATAACAATGGCTTGTCAGCGGCAAAGACATTGGCATTACCTGCAAGCAGTAAACAGGCGGTAAAAAGTATGTGTGATAGTCGTAAGGTCATCCGGCTTATCTCCACAACAGCAACAAACGGCGAGCATTACTGTCGCCAGAGCGTGCTTTATCTTCGTAGTATCTTTTGAGTGCATTTAGCGCATCGGTCGCTTCGCTTACACCCGCGCTTTCAGCTTTACGGTACCACTTGATTGCTTGTGTGGCGTCTGCACGATAGCTAGCCTTGCTTATGACATCGTCAGCCAGTTGACCTAAGCGATAAGCCGAGTTTGCGTGGCCTTCACGTGCAGCAAAGAAATATAAAATGTAAGCCTGATCAAGCTGACCTTTTTTACGCAGCGTTTCGCCAGCGTTATAAGCCTTGTTGTAATCGGGCTTGGTTGCAGTGCGTAATTCAGTGATGAGGGTTCGCGCATCGATGCGATCAGATTTGCTTGCAGGCAAGGGTGTTGGGGCCGGTGCGATTGAGGAACTTAATAACGAAGGCGCGGGAGCAACCTCTTCATCATCAGATGGCACTAGCCAAACAGCCAGTAGTGTTACGATGACAACAGCAGCTATAGCTGGCCAAGGGCCTTTTGTTCGCGATTGCGAATCAGAGAATTCGGACACGGGGATAACTCACAGTGCTTCTTTATTTTAATGCGTGCCATTATGCAAGGTCTGAGCGGATTCTTAAACGCGCTGTTCTCTTTTTTTTGATCTATTTCAGCCTTGTTTCACCGAACCTGGCCGCAAAACCACAAAACTACCTCGAACAGATCGCTATTTTTTGGCAAACCCTTTACCCCAACGGTGGGACTGACCTGTATTGCGCCAAGCGATTTGCGAAATATGACCGTGGTTACAACATTGAGCATGTGATGCCGATGGCCTGGGTGAAAAAAGAACTCAAGTGCGGCACACGTAAACAATGTCGTGAACGCAGTGTGCGTTTTAATCAAATTGAAATGGATATGCACAACCTTTACCCGAGTGACAAAGGTGCTAATCACGAACGATTGGCCTATGCCTTTGCGGAAATTCCGGGTGAAAACTGGTGGCGAGACGATTGTGACTTAGAGATCGACAAGCATAAGCGGCTTGTCGAGCCTCGCGAGGCGGTGCGAGGTGATATCGCTCGGGCAGCTTTGTACATGGAGGAGCGGTGGGAAATACCTATTTATCAACGCCAGCGTTCCCTGTTACTTAAATGGCACCGAGAAGATCCGCCGGACGCTCATGAACGATGGCGAAACGGTCAAATAGAGGCCTATCAAGGAAATCGTAACCCTTGGATTGACGGTGAGCGCCCATAAAAAAGCCCGCGTGAGCGGGCTTCTTCGCGTGGAGTGATACGTTTTATTGCGTATCGATTTTGCCCATCAAGGCAAAGCTTTTGACAAAAGGTCCTGCCATACGAGGATCTTTGATCATGCCTTTGAAATCACCCACGATGAACTTCAATTTGCCCATTGCGAATGCGGTACCGAGGCCGGTCATACCGATGCCATCAGATGCCCACTTGATCCAGTTGTCTTTGTCTGCACGCATGTCCCAATCGGGTGCGGTGCCATCGTAGTCACCAGCACGGGTACACACACCATTTTCAACAACAAAAACACCGCGAGGCTGGTCTTCACCTTTGAAACCACAGGTGATAACAGAGTTGAAACCGATTTCTGAGAGTTTGCCACTGACTTCTGCGTCAGAGTTCCATTGGTCCTTAAGGGCATTCATCCAGTCAGCTGAGAAGAGTTCGGCCATTTTATTCCTCCAAAATACTACAAGAGTGGCGTAATCATTGAGAGTCCTACGCCAGTTATTAGATACCGTGAAACGGCGTTTGCTGGCCTGCAAACGGGAGCTATAAAACCACGAATAAAAGTCCCTGCAAAGCAGCAATTTCCCTCAATCTGCATCTGCCCGATTTACTTAGATTTTTTGTCAGAGCGGGAGCCACAGGCAAGGTATAATCGCGCGTTTTCAACCGGTAGTTGTTGTTCAGATGTCCCAAAACCGCACCGCAGAACTCGAAGCATTGATGGCTCAGCGCATCCTAATTTTGGATGGCGCAATGGGTACGATGATCCAGCGATACAAGCTCAGTGAGGCAGATTATCGCGGCGAGCGGTTTAAGGATTGGCACACAGACCTTAAAGGAAACAATGACTTACTTGCGATTACCCGTCCTGAGGTGATCCGCGAAATCCATGAGCAGTACCTCGATGCAGGTGCCGATATCCTCGAAACCAACACCTTTAATGGCACGCGTGTGTCGATGTCGGATTACGACATGGAGGAGTTGGCCTATGAGATCAATCTCGAAGCAACTCGTTTAGCGCGCCAGGCGGCTGACAAATACAGCACGCCAGACAAGCCGCGTTATGTCGCCGGTGTCCTAGGTCCCACCTCGCGTACCTTGTCAATTTCGCCGGATGTGAACGATCCGGGTTATCGCAACGTCTCATTCGATGAGCTCGTTGAGCAATACACTGAGTCTACCGATGCGTTGGTGCAAGGTGGTTCAGACATTATTTTGATTGAAACCATTTTCGACACGCTAAATGCAAAAGCGGCGATTTTTGCGGTTAAGAAATACTTCGACGACAAGGGCATCACCTTGCCGATTATGATCTCTGGCACCATCACTGATGCCTCTGGTCGCACTCTGTCAGGGCAAACGACCGAAGCTTTTTATAACAGCTTGCGCCACGCCAAGCCGATCTCGATTGGTCTTAATTGTGCATTGGGCCCAGATCTGTTGCGTCAGTATGTTGAAGAGATGTCACGCATTGCTGAGTGTCATGTGAATGCACACCCGAATGCGGGCTTGCCAAATGAGTTTGGTGAATACGATTTAATGCCACCTGAGATGGCCGCACAGGTTGCTGAGTGGGCAGAAGCTGGGTTCCTCAACATCATTGGTGGTTGTTGTGGTTCATCGCCAGATCACATTCGCGCGATCGCAGAAGCCATTGCAGATAAAGCACCGCGTAAAAAACCTGAGCTTGCCGTTGAATGTCGTCTGTCAGGTCTAGAGCCACTTAACTTGGGTGAGCTGAGTTTGTTCACCAATGTAGGTGAGCGCGCGAACGTTACAGGTTCAGCCAAGTTCAAGCGATTGATCCTGAATGAAGAATATGAAGAAGCTTTAGATATCTGTCGTGCGCAAGTGGAAGATGGTGCGCAGATTGTCGACGTCAACATGGACGAAGGCATGCTGGATGGTGAAGCCGCGATGGTTCGCTTCCTAAATCTGATTGCCTCTGAACCCGATATCGCCAAAGTACCTTTGATGATTGACTCGTCCAAATGGGAGATTATCGAAGCAGGTTTGAAGTGCTGCCAAGGTAAGCCAATCGTTAACTCAATCTCGATGAAAGAGGGCGAGGATAAATTCCGCGAGCAAGCCAAGCTGTGCCGTCGTTATGGTGCTGCGGTTATCGTGATGGCTTTCGATGAAGTCGGTCAGGCTGATACGCATGCACGTAAGGTCGAGATCTGTACGCGTGCTTATCGCATCTTGGTTGATGAGATTGGCTTCCCGCCGGAAGACATTATTTTTGACCCAAATATCTTTGCTGTTGCGACAGGTATTGAAGAGCACAACAACTACGGCGTCGATTTTATTGAAGCGACACGCGAGATAAAACAAACCCTGCCACACGCGATGATTTCGGGTGGCGTGTCTAACGTGTCATTCTCCTTCCGCGGTAATAACCATGTACGTGAAGCGATACACGCCGTCTTCCTCTATCACGCGATTCGCGCCGGTATGGATATGGGTATCGTGAATGCGGGACAGCTTGCAGTGTATGACGAGCTAGAACCTGAATTGCGTGATGCGGTTGAAGATGTGGTCTTGAATAAAGATCCAGAAGCAGGCGATCGCTTGGTTGAGATTGCGCCAAAGTATGCCGGTGATGGCGGTGGCGTTGAATCTAAACAAGATCTGGAATGGCGCACTTGGCCAGTGAATAAGCGTTTAGAGCACGCACTGGTAAAAGGCATTACTGAATACATCGATCAAGACACCGAAGAAGCACGCGCACAAGCTGATCGTCCATTGCATGTTATCGAAGGCCCGTTGATGGACGGCATGAATGTGGTTGGTGATCTGTTTGGTGAAGGCAAGATGTTCCTGCCGCAGGTCGTTAAATCAGCGCGAGTTATGAAAAAAGCCGTGGCCTATCTGGAGCCTTATCTCGAGGCTGAGAAAGCTGATTGCGCGGTAGAAAGTAGCGGCAAGATTTTGATGGCCACGGTGAAAGGCGATGTTCACGATATCGGTAAGAACATCGTTGGCGTGGTGTTGCAATGTAATAACTACGAAGTTATCGACCTCGGCGTTATGGTGCCCGCAGAAACAATTCTGCAACGCGCCAAAGAAGAGAAGGTCGACATCATTGGTTTGTCGGGTTTGATCACACCATCACTCGATGAGATGGTGCACGTTGCTAAAGAGATGAAGCGACAAGGCTTTAATATCCCTCTAATGATCGGGGGAGCAACGACCTCTAAAGCGCACACGGCAGTGAAGATTGAGCCGCAGTATGAACACGGCGCAATTTATGTGGCCGATGCTTCGCGTGCAGTGGGTGTTGCATCGACCTTGTTGTCGAAAGAGCAAAAGCCCAAGTTCTTAGCGGATCTGCGTGATGAATATGACGTTGTGCGACAGCAACGCGCTGCTAAGAATGAAGCAAAAAATAATGTGCCGCTTGCAGAAGCCCAAGCTAATCGCACGCCGATTGATTGGTCTGCGGCTCCCATCGTAAAGCCTGCGAAGCTGGGTCTAACCGTTCTCGAAGATATTGACCTCAATGAGATCACGCCGTTGATCGATTGGACTTTCTTTTTCCATGCGTGGCAGTTGAAGGGTCGCTTCCCGAAAATTCTCGATGATGCTGAGAAGGGTGAAGAAGCGCGCAAACTTTATGCTGATGCAACAGCAATGCTGCAAAAGATCATTGATGAGAAATGGTTGAGTGCAAATGCGGTAGTTGGCTTGTTTGCGGCGAATGCTGTTGGCGATGATATTGAGGTGTACAAAGACGATTCACGTAAAGAGTTACTCACCACGCTACATAATTTGCGTAAGCAAGGTAAGCAGCCAGAAGGCAAATACAATGAAAGCTTAGGCGACTACATAGCGCCTAAGGACACTGGCCTGAATGACTACATTGGTGGCTTTGCGGCAACTGCAGGTATCGGTATCGATGAGAAGCTCGCTGAGTTTGAAGCCGATCATGATGATTACAACGGTATCATGCTGAAAGCACTGGCCGATCGTTTGGCTGAAGCATTAACCGAATGGCTGCATCAAAAAGTCCGAACCGAGCTCTGGGGTTACGCATCTGATGAAGCACTCAGCAATGAGCAATTGATCGAAGAGATCTATCAAGGTATTCGACCTGCAATGGGTTACCCAGCATCACCGGATCACACAGAGAAGGATTTGTTGTGGTCTTTGTTGGATGCCGAAGCTAATACCGGTATTTGGCTAACCGAGTCGAAAGCAATGGTGCCGACGGCGGCTGTATCGGGTTTATATTTTGCCCATCCTGAGGCGCGCTATTTTGCGATTGGTCGTATCAATAAAGATCAAGTCGAAGATTACGCAGCACGTAAAGGCGTTGAAGTTGCCGAGATAGAAAAGTGGCTCGGCCCTAATCTCGCGTACGATCCCGACGCCTAAAGTCCTATGCCACAGCTGATGCAACACAGTCACCGACAAGCCGTGCTGCTGTGGGGTGATCTTGCTTGGGCTATCGATCAGCTTGATGTGAAATCTTTAGGGCATTGTTTTTGGTATGGGGAACAAGCCCCACTTACGGTCGATACAGTTGCTGCTAATCACGTCACGCAAAAGTTAGGCCAGCAATGCGATAGCTTGGTTGTTGAGTGTCACCAAGGCTTAAAGCCTGATCATTTGGCGACATTGCTAGGCACTCTACGTGGCGGTGGCGTGTTGTACTTATTGCTTCCTGATCGTCAGAACTTCAAGGGTTTTGGTTTATATGAGCAGCGCTTAGCAACACTGTTTGATAGAGATAAACAACTTATTTATATCACCCAAGGTGATGATCAATCGCTACCTACGCCGCTTGCGGTTAAAAAAGAATCGTTTGAGTTAACGCAAGGTCAAAAAGATACGGTAGAAGCCATCAAGCGCGTTGCGACTGGGCATGCGAAGCGACCATTAGTCATCACGGCAGATCGTGGTCGCGGCAAGACAACCGCATTAGGAGAAGCGATTGCTGACCTGATTGAAGCTGACGAGAAAAAAGTTGTCGCGGTTATCAGTATGAATCGTCGATCAGTCGACCCGCTCTTTGATGTTTTGAAGCGACGTGGTGTGGGCGAGGGAACTGTGCATTGGATGCATCCCGATGAGTACTTATCACAGGAGCGATCGAGTTCGCTGTGTGTAATAGATGAAGCGGCAATGGTGCCACTGGCCACACTCGAAAAATTTCTTCAGCGAGAGAATCGTCTCGTTTTTAGTTCGACCGTGCATGGCTACGAGGGGAGTGGCCGTGGCTTTGTGACGCGATTCGCGAAGCTGCTTGGTAGCTATTCCAATCAAGTTAAGCAAATTCAATTAGATCATCCTGTGCGTTGGGCAAATGATGACCCCCTAGAGATCGCTTCGAATCAATGGCTAATGCTAAACGCTAAGCCAGATGAAATAGATAAGTGTGTCGGAGTAACGATTGAGTGTTGTGACAAGACATCATTGCTTAATGATGAGTCGCTATTGCGCGCTGTCGTTGGCTTGCTTGTTGATGCACATTATCAGACACGTCCTTCTGATCTACATGCCTTATTAAACGATCCGATGCAGCAGCTTTGGCTTGCTCGGGACAATGGTCGGGTCGTTGCGTGTGCAATCACGATTGAGGAAGGCGGCATATCAAAAGAGTTAGCAGAACAGATTGCGCGGGGTTATCGACGACCTAAAGGTCACTTGTTGTTGCAATCACTTGCGCAACATTCTGCTTATGCCGAAGGGCTTGAGAAAAAGCTCTGGCGCATTATGCGTATTGCGACACATGAACAGTGTCGACGCCAAGGCCTAGCAAGTCAGTTAGCTCAAGCAATCCTTAAAGAAGCAAAACAGCAGTCAATTGACTTGTTAGGAACGTCTTATGCGACTGATGTGACAAGTCTTGCGTTCTGGCAGTCGCAACACTTTAAATCAGCTCGTATCGGTCATCGTGTGGATGCCAGTAGCGGTGCGCAATCACTCCAGATGCTGTTGGCGATCTCTAAGAGTTGTATCGCAGATGTTGAGCAACTCCATGCGCAATATGTAAAAGATCTACCGTATCGATTGTCTGATGATTTATCAGCGCTTGAGCCAGCAGTAGTAAGTGCTTTATTTTTCACTGAGTCCGCTTCAGACGCGATAGATCAAGCGGATGAAAAATTACTGGTGGGTTTTTCTGAGCATCGCCGTGAGTTGCAGTCGGTTGCCCCTGCGATGCAGCGCGTCCTTATTGCCAAGTTAAGTCACGCTGCCACCGAAGAGTCTACGGCGCTGAGTGTTGCGATAAAACGGTTACTTCAGCGCCAAACGCACCAGCAAGTCACCCAGTCTGAGGGGATATCAAGGAGCGAGCAAATCGAGCTCTTGCGACAACTGTTTTCAGGCTTAATAGCCAATAGTTGACCTGCGCAAATTAGGCGCCTACATTCAGATCCATCACAGAGAAAGCTAGGGGGAAATGAGATGCTTTCAGTTGGCGATAAAGCACCGGCGTTTGAGCTGCCAGATGCAGATATGGCTATGTGTCTGTCACAAGACCTTGAAGGCTCAAATTACGTTATCTACTTCTACCCAAAAGATGACACGCCAGGTTGCACAATGGAGGCGCAAGAGTTTTCAGATCTTTTAGATGAGTTCGTAGCGCATAACACCAAGTTGATTGGCGTGAGCAAAGACAATTGCAAAAGCCACGGCGAGTTTCGCGATAAGTACGGTTTGACCGTGCAGCTGCTAGCGGATGTGGAAGGTCAGCTTTGTGATGCCTATGGCGTTTGGCAAGAAAAAGAAAAGAACGGTGAAAAGAAGTTTGGCATCGTTCGTTCGACATTCATTGTAGATGCGTCAGGCACCATAAAATTTGCTGAGTATGGGGTGTCACCCAAGGGGCATGCCGAACAAATACTCGAGGTCGTCAGATCCTTTTAAGCAAAAGCCCGTCGATGACGGGCTTTTTTCTGTCATTTAAAAATGCTGTTGAGTCGCTGCCACTCAAGTTCATCTAAAGCATCGCAGCGTATTTTTTCTAATGAAACAGGATGAGTGAAGCCAAGCTGCTTGGACGTGAGCATGAGGCGAAAGATGCCATGGTGTTCTCGAAAGTAGTTGTTATGTTTGCCATCGCCATGCGTGGTATCGCCAATGATGTGATGCGAGATATGTTTGAAGTGCTTGCGGATCTGTTGTCGTCGCCCTGTGAGAGGTTCGGCTTCGACAATTGAATAACGAGAGGTGGGGTAACGGCTAATCTCGACAGGCAGCTCCACGCGCTCCAAACAGCGGTATCGTGTGACAGCCTCTTGCGGGATGTTGTTACCTTCCTCGTCTGCCACTGGGTGATTGATCTCGCCCTCATCATCAGCCCAGCCACGGACGAGTGCGTGATAAGACTTGCTGATCTGGTGTGACTCAAACTGAGTGACCAGATCACGTGCAATATCTGGGTTTAATCCAAGCAGCAATACGCCTGAGGTTGCGCGATCCAAACGATGTACGGGGTAGACTCGTTGACCAATTTGGTCGCGCAGGGTCTGCAGTAGAAATACGGTATCTTGAGAGATGGGGCTACGGTGCATGAGCAAGCCAGATGGCTTATGAACCACAATCAAATGCTCATCACGATACAAAATCGGGATTTCAGGCAGTTTACTGTGAGACTCAGTCATTGGCGTGTGGATGTGTCGCGGTCATAATGTGCACATGTCGATGCGTACCCGAATCTTACTGTTTTTATTCATCTTTGCAGCCATGCCGCTTTTAATGGCGGTGGTGATTAATCTGCCTTTGGTGCTTGAGCGGGTTGATACCTTTTACCGTCAGGCATTCTTGCAAAACTTGCGCGCTGATTTTATCGATCTTGATCAACATCTCGCGAATCGTAATGCCAATGTGCGTTTGTTAGCCCGTTTACCTGATCCGGCAATGCTAACCACTGAGGTTGAGATTCAAGAAGATCGCCTTGAGCAGGATCGTCAGCGCTATACCGCATGGGTAAACCGTATTTTGCGTGAAGAGCGAGATATCACTGAGATTCGTTTCTTGGATAAAGCGGGTGAAGATTTGATGTGGTTGCTGCGCGATAAAGAAACTGCGGCGTGGTACACACCAAAAGAGGACCTGCCGCCGGTCTCTGCTGAGTTGCGTAAAGCGGTCGAACAGGGAGATCTGACCAGAGTGACCTTCTCTGCTGTCAGTATCGATGAGAAAGAGGGTGCGCTGAGTTTGCAAATGATGGCCCCGGTTGAGGTTAAGAGTGGTGGTGCCGTCATTATTACGGTCGATATCACTAGCCTGGCTCAACGCGATGATAAAACGCAGTGGGTTATGGATACCGGTGAGTATGTGCAACTTGGTGGTATGCAGACACATGACAGCAATGCGTTTACCGACTACGTTGGCCTGAAGGACTTGTTTAGTAATCGTCGCATCGTAAGTTGGGAAAATAATGATCGCCGAGTGATCTGGGTACCGATGTTTTACACCGAGTCAGGTGCGCCTTTATGGGTGGGGCGGGAAGTAAGCTTACAGCCCTTGATCGATTTTCAAAGCGAGATGGTGCAGCGTGTTTTAGCCATCATTGCGGGCTTGATTGTCTTGCTGCTTTTCTCGACACGCTTGGTTGCTCGCCGCGTAGAAAAACTCAGTAACGAGTTGATTGGTGGTATTCGCCAAACGCTAGAGTCACGCAAAGCCGTTACGTTTGACTGGAATGACACCAAAGAGCTGCGTGAGTTGTCATCTGACCTTACCAAGCTCTCAACCATGCATGCTGAGCAAGCTGAAGCGCAAAAAGCACATACCAAAGAGCTTGAAGCGAGTAACAAATATAAAAGCGAGTTCCTGGCCAATGTTAGCCATGAACTGAGAACGCCACTGAATTCAATCTTATTGCTGTCAAAACTGCTTGCGGCTGAAGAAGCTCAGCTCAAAGAGAAACAAAAGCAGCAGGCAGGCGTTATTCATAAAGCTGCGAATGACCTAAAGAACTTGATTGATAATATTCTTGATTTATCCAAGATCGAGGCGCGTAAGTTTGATGTGCACTGTGAGCAAATCGATGTGCATCAATTAGTCGATGATTTACACGAAATGCTTGAGCCGCAATATCAAGCTAAGCAGCTCACATTTAAGGTGGAGCATGAACAGGGTGCGCCCAGCATGATTCGTAGCGATGCGGATAAGCTGCGTCAGATTTTGAAAAATTTCTTAGCCAATGCGTTGAAGTTCACCGATCAAGGTCAAGTGACGTTACGTATCGCGCTAGCAGAAAAGCCTTATGCCGTGATGTTCTCGGTGATTGATAGTGGCATTGGTATTGCACCTGAAAAGCAGAAGAAAATTTTTGATGCGTTTCAACAAGCTGATGGATCTACCAATCGTAAGTATGGTGGAACAGGTTTAGGTCTGACGATCAGTCGCCAGTTAGCACGTTTAATGCAAGGTGATATTCAGCTATCAAGCCAAGCGGGTGAAGGGGCAACCTTTAGCTTATTGCTGCCATTAAGTTGTGACTCAAGTGACATTATTGAGCCAGAAGAACTTCACCTTGATGATGCTAAAGAGATGGATGCTTTTGAAGAGTCAGCTCAAGCTGATTTATCTTCAAAACGCCTACTGGTCATTGAACCATCAATTGCGCGACAGTTAAGAATTAGTAAAGCCATCAATGCTTGTCAGGGTAAGGTGTTATTTATCGATGACCTTGAAGAGGCAGATGATGTAATTAAGGAAGAAGGCGCGATTGATGCCTTATTGATTGATCAAGATACGACACTTGAGAATGCTGTTGAGCTAATCCAGTCGCTGCGCGAAGCTCAGCAGGCGCCATTCCAATTGATGATGATCAAATCAACGTCAAATCCATCAGTTAACACTACGCTCAGCAAGGTCGACTTTGATGCCGACGTGCTATTGTCGGATGATATGAAAGCGTTTACCCAGCAAGTCAGAGAAAACCTCGAATAATTAACATGACGCAGCAATACCAAGATTTCAAAATTCTTGCGGTTGATGACAACCCAGATAACCTGTTCACCTTACGCGCTTTATTAGAAAACAATATGCAGGTGCAATTGGTTGAAGCAACTGGTGGTGCCCAGGCGCTTGAGATTGCCCAAAGTACCCCAGATATCGATTTGATTATTCTGGATGTACAGATGCCTGAGGTGGACGGCTTTGAAACAGCACAAATGCTCAAACAACGTAAAAAGACGCGCGACATACCGATTATCTTTTTGACGGCGGCATTTAAAACAGAAGAGTTCCAAAAGCGTGGTTACGATGTCGGTGCCGCAGACTACCTGCTAAAGCCGATTGACGATAATCAGTTCCTGAATAAGGTCAGCACGTATTTCCGCCTGATCGAAAAAGAGCGTTCCCTGAATGTCATTCTCGAGCAGCAGGTTGCTGAGCGCACGGCTGAGCTCAATCAAGCCAACCAGCATCTGAGTAACATTCTTGCCAACATGGGTGAAGCCTTATTTGTGCTCACGCCAGACGGTGCGATTAAGGAAACAAACCCTGCTGCTCAGACGCTACTGGCGTATAGCGCTGAGGAGCTTGTGGGTATGCAGATCAGTGATGTCTTTGAGGAAGATGGCGAAGAGCAGGCCGAAGCCTTTTTTGGTACATGGCTTGAGGCGTTGATTCGTGCGGGTGCAGTAAAAGATATCGATGCGGCACTGGTCGACAAGCAGGGTAAACGTATTCCCATATTATTTTCTCGTACTGCCATCACAACCGAGAGTGGCGAGTTAGATGAGATTCTTTGCATCGCAAAAAATATGCAGGGATATCGTAAAATAGATGAAGATTAAGACTCACTAAGAGTTTAGGTGACAAGATGAATGATGAAGTAAACGATTTGCCATCCGACGAAGATCCAACCATGACCGCGAATGCGCTTAAGGCAATGGCGCATCCACTGCGTTGGAAAATTTTGTGCACTTTAGGCGATCGTGAGTTATCGGTAAGTGAAATCGTTGAGCAGACGGGCACTTCGCAAAGTAACATTTCTCAACATCTTGAGCAGCTGCGCAATAAAAATATTGTGACCTCGCGTAAAGATGCGAATCGCATTTTTTACAAAATTCGTAACGGTAAATTACTCGAGCTAGTTGGTACTATGCGGACTGTTTTGTGTCCTGCTAACTTGGATGATCGTTACTATCCTGTCGACGACGATTAAGTTTGCATGCAACTTGATGCGCTTTACGCCAGTCGCGTTGCGGCTGCCGGTCTTCATGATGACCCTGACCAACGTAAATTAATCGAACACTTTCAGCGAGTGAGCGATCAGCTCTCTGCCCGTCCTGTAAAAACATGGAAAAACTTTCTCGGTAAAGCAAAGCCTCAGGCGATAAAGGGTTTGTATATCTATGGTGGTGTCGGTCGCGGCAAGACCTGGATGATGGATATGTTCTTTGATGCCCTAGCTGAAGAGCAAAAGCTTCGATTGCATTTCCATCGTTTTATGCAGATGGTGCATGCCGAGCTGACCCAAATTAAGGGTGAAAAAGATCCACTGAAAAAAGTGGCATCAAATATGGCTAAAGGCACGCGGGTGTTGTGCCTTGATGAATTCCACGTTGTGGATATCGGTGATGCCATGATTTTGGCAGGCTTGCTGCGTGCTTTGTTTGAAGAAAATGTTGTGCTACTCACAACATCAAACGTGCATCCGGATGATCTTTATAAGGATGGACTACAGCGTGCGAGCTTTTTGCCGGCAATCGAGATGCTAAATCAAAAGACGGATGTGGTATCCATGGGTGGCGATCGCGATTTCCGTGTGCAAATCATGTCGCAAGCGTTGGTCTATCACTGGCCGCATGGCCAAGCTTCGGATGCAGCGATGTTGAATGAGTTTGAGCAACTCGCGACCGGCGAGGTGAGTACCGATCAGATCATTCGTATTAACAATCGTGAGATGCCTTATCGTTATTACGCCGAAGGTTTGGCCTGGTTTGATTTTGAAGCCTTGTGTGGACCACCCCGTAGTCAGCATGACTACATTGAGCTAGCTCGTAGTCATCACACCGTCTTTATTAGCAATATTCCTTCGATGGGGGCCGCACGCGATGATCGCACACGGCGATTCATCTTTTTGATTGATGAGTTTTACGATCGCAAAGTCAAGGTTGTCATCAGTGCTGAGGTGCCTTTGATGCGTTTATATAAAGGCGAACGTCTTGCATTTGAGTTCCAACGCACAGTGAGCCGCTTAACCGAGATGCAAACTCCCGAGTACATGGGTAGTACTCACATCGGCTAAGAAAAACCCCTGAGTGGGGCAGGCCACGCAGGGGTTAAAAGACTAACAATCACTTTGCGGAGGTTGTGAGTACCGGCTTGGGGGATACGTCCTTCACATCGAACGCTTAAAATCTTTAAGAGCTAGCTATTGAGAAAAGCCTCCTATTAGCCATATCGCATTGGCGGCGAGTAATACCGCGCTAGCCATTAAGGTTTCAAGCATATGTGTTCGCATGACGACGCTCCTGCCAAACCGATAGAGACCGATGGATGTCGGTCGATAATCCGGTGTTACCCGGGTCTTAAAATCTAGTATGAAATAAGCGAAGTGAAAGGGTGGGCGAATCCCTAAGTGAATTCCCTAGCTCAGCTTGTCGACAATTGTGAAGCCAGCAATATAGGTTCCAGCGGCAGAGCCCAGGGTGCTAAATAAGAAAACGAGTAGAGTGCGAGAGACTCGATTTTTCCACCATCCGCGCAGTGAGGTGGTATCAGTTCGTAACGCACTGAAGTCGCTGACACGGGGTTTGCGCAGCCATAGTTCAGCAGCGGCGGTCACCATGCCGGCACCAATCGTTGGGTTGAGCGAGGTGATTGGTGCGGCCACAAAGGCGGTGATAATGGTCAGCGGATGGGCAAATGCGATCGCCGCACCAAGGGCAGATAAGGTGCCATTGATGACAATCCAGTCTTTGACGAGTTCCCAGCCTAAATCTTGGTTCTGTGAAAAGCCGAGATAAAAGCCCAAAAAGACCAGCGCCACAATCACCCAAGGGATCATTTTTGGCCAGGCAGACTTGGTGGGTAGTTGGTTCAGCTCATCGACGATCGGACTTGGTGCTTCGATGCGTTGTAGCTCTTTTTCCATGCCATTGAGGTGGCCAGCACCAACGACCGCGAGAATGCGTTTACCAGGGTGTTGCTCAGCGACTTGCTTAAGGCGAGCTGCCATGAAGGTGTCGCGTTCAGCGATTAAGGGAATAAATAAATCTTGGCGGTCTTCAGCGAACTCAGCAAACGCGGTTTCAAGCATGTCGCCTTCTTTGAGTTTTTCGATCTCATCTTCGCTGACATCCTCTTTACTGATCAGGCTGCCGATGATGCCGCCAAACAATCCCCAGCGTTTCCACCAAGGTAGGTTCGCTGCGGTACGTTTTAGAGTGGTGCCGA
>VMDJ01000025.1 GCA_008080925.1 Gammaproteobacteria bacterium | reverse complement strand
CCGTTGAGCATTTCTTTAATCGGCTTTCTGATAGCTACCAACGCCTATTACATAGCCTTCTCGAAACCCCTGCAGTCATTTTGACCTTGGTTTGGTGATTCTGCTGAGCATCTATGCGATGTTCATCACCAGTAAGCAGGAACTTGCACCGACTGAAGACCAAAGTATTTTGTTCTTCCAAGCAAAAGCACCTCAGACCGCTACGCGTGAATATAACGAGCTATACGTAAAAGATATTCTGGCTAAATTTGAATCGGTACCTGAGTACGATAAAAGCTTTATCTTGATTGGCTTCCGTGGTGATCCTAGCGTGACCTTTGGTGGCTTTAAGATGGGTAAGCCGAATGAACGAAAGCGCAGTCAATCCGAAGTTCAACCAGAGATCCAGGGAAAGCTTGCCAAAATAGCCGGTTTCCAAACTGCCGTGTTCCCTCGCCCCACATTACCGGGTAGCGCACGCGGACTGCCGATTCAGTTCGTCTTAACCTCGGATGCCGACCTCAAGACACTCGACTCACTTGCCGGACAGATGATTGGTAAAGCCATGAAAAGTGGCAATTTCATCTTCTTACGTAAAAGCCTCGATTTCACTCGCCCCAACACGAATATTGAGATCAATCGTGATCTGGCGGCCACCATGGGCGTTTCGATGAAAGACATTGGTGATGCACTTTCAGGTCTGATGGGTGAAAACTATGCCAATCGCTTTACGATTGATGGACGCAGCTACAAAGTTATTCCACAAGCCGATCGCGAATTCCTTAACGATCCTGAATCAATTGGTCGCTACACCGTTCGATCGAGCAGTGGTCAGCTTGTTCCACTGTCTACGTTGATTAGCTTTAAACAGACCATCAACCCAAGTAAGCGCACCCAGTTCAATCAAATGAACAGTCTGACGCTTGAGGGCATTATGTTCCCAACACTCAGCATGGGTGATGCCTTAGCTTATCTAGAACAACTTGGCAGCGAAGTACTCCCTGATAACGTACGCTGGGACTTTGATGGCCAATCTCGCCAATTCATGCAGCAAGGTAGCGCACTGGTGACCACCTTTTTCTTATCTTTGGTCATCATCTATTTAGTCTTGGCTGCGCAATTTGAGAGCTGGCGTGACCCCTTGATCATTCTTGTATCAGTACCCATGTCGATTGCAGGTGCGATGATATTTATCACCACCGGTTTTGCCAGCATCAACATCTTCACCCAAGTGGGCTTGATCACACTGATTGGCCTTATCGCTAAGAATGGCATCTTAGTTGTGGAGTTTGCTAACCAACTGATCGCAACAAAAGGCATGCACAAACGAGAGGCGATTGAAGAAGCAGCGAAGGTACGTCTGCGCCCCATCCTAATGACCACCGTTTCAATGCTCGTTGCAATGGTGCCGCTGCTATGGGCAACTGGGCCCTTCTCAGAAAGTCGTTATGGCATTGGCTTAGTGATCATCACCGGCTTAGGTATTGGCACTCTATTCACGCTGTTTGTAGTGCCTGCGGTCTATCTCAAAATATCAAATCACAAGGCGTAATTACTCTTTGACAGAGCCAACCTTTTTAAGCGTTTTACCCGTTTGGAAACGTTTGGCTTTTTTATTGCGCTCGGTATAGCGATCTATCATGCGCTGATGACAGCCAATCTCTTCGTCTTTGTTTCTAGGTTGACGTTGCACATAGGTACCATCCACGCGCATATCCCACGCTTGGCGATAATCGTTTAACTGTGTGTCAAGAATAAAGCGTAGCTCCTCACGTAGCTTTGGCGCTTTAACCGGCGCAACCACCTCAACACGGCTTTCAAGATTACGCTGCATCGCATCGGCAGACCCGATGAGGTATTCCTCATCACCGTTATTCTTAAAGTAATAGATACGCGCATGCTCAAGGAAGCGACCGACAATACTAATCACTGTGGCGTTTTCAGAAACACCCGGAATACCCGGCAAGAAACGACAGCTATCTCGCACAATCAAATTGACTTGCACGCCCACCTGACAAGCTCGATAAAGCGCTTTTGTGATGTCGGCATCTTCAAGCGCATTCACTTTAAACTGAATCAAACCTGGCGATTCTGTTGTGTGATGCTTTATCTCTCGCTCGATACGTGCCAGCAAGGCAGACTTTAGCACCTTAGGCGCCGGTAATAACTCGCGATAGAAACGATCTGGCGTAAAGCCGGTTGTTAGGTAATTGAACAACTCTGTGGCATCAATGCCCATTTGTTTGTCATTGGTCAGAATACCCAAGTCGGTATACAAACGCGCCGTACCCGCATGGTAGTTACCGGTTCCAATGTGTAGATAGCGCTGCAGGCCGTTGTAATCTTTTCGAACCACCAAAGTGATCTTAGAGTGCGTTTTAAGACCAATAACACCGTATGTAACGTGCACGCCTGCTTCTTCTAAGCGCGTTGCCCAACGAATATTGGCCGCTTCATCAAAACTTGCCTTTAACTCCACTACCACAGCAACCTGTTTACGGTTTTGTGCCGCTTGAATCAGGTAATCAACGACCTTGGTGTCACTTGAGGTGCGATACAAGGTCATCTTGATTGCTTTCACCTTCGGATCATGCGCTGCTTCTTTTAAGAAACGCTCAACCGAGGTTTTGAAGGAATCATAAGGATGATGAACCATGAAAGGACCATCATTACGGATCGCATGAAAGATATTCGTCGCTTGCGAAAACTGTGGTGGATCGAGCGGCTTGAAAGGCTTCTCTTGCAGCTCAGGTCGATCTATACCGGCAATCTCAAAAAGATCGCGCAATGCCATCAAGCTCGAGCCCGTGCTAAACACATCAGATTGCTCATCTAGGCCAAGCTCAGCTGCCAACATGCCACGTGCTGTGCTATCAATTTCATCTTGAACCTGAACTCGCACGATCGACGCGAAATGACGATCTCGCAGCTCACTTTGAATCATTGCTAAGAGATCATCGGTTTCTTCAGAACCGCGACCCGCTTGAATATTACGAGTAACTCGAAATAAAGCAGCATGTTCAACATCTACTTGCGGCAACAACATATAAAGATGCTTTTTTACCAATTCTTCTAACGGTAGAAAATGGTAGGTATCAGGTATTTGAACAAAACGCGGCAAACCCTCACCTAGGGGCATCTTAATGCGTGTATAGGCAATCGAATCTCCAGCCGACTCACCCTGCTTCTTCACTTTAACCAGCAAATTAAGAGAGTAATTAGAAATAAAAGGGAACGGATGACTCGGATCAAATGACTGCGGTGTAATCAGCGGAAAAACTTCGCTGTAGAAATACTCACGCAACCAAATACCTTGATCTGTCGTAACATCGTCATACGAAACGATCTTAATATTGTGTATCGCCAACTGTTCACGCAGAACCTTTAATAGCTCACGTTGTCGCAACTCTTGTTCGCGAATAGCGTTATAACAAGCATCAATTTGTTGCTGCGCAGTTAAACCGTCCGCTGATTTATCTTGAATCCCAGCAGCCACCTTACGCTTAAGGCTACCGATGCGTTTCATGAAAAACTCATCGAGGTTTGAACTTACGATCGCCAAGAACTTTAAACGCTCTAAAAGCGGATTACGCTCATCAGCAGCCTCATGGAGCACGCGCGAGTTAAACGACAGCCAAGTCAGCTCTCGGTTCAAGAAAAATTCGTGCGAATCTAACTCAATGGGCATTTATAGGGCTCTGGAAAAGTTATTGGATAACAATGTGTTATTGACCATACTAGCATTATTTTATTAGCTTCAGTATCTCCCCACTACATTAATTACGATTGTGTAACTTTTTTGTCATTAATAGGTATACCCAACCAATTTTTGCGATTAGGATCACGCAAAATATTTTCAAAACCTTTTATGACTGATAACAACGCCCTGCTTGAAACGATTGAGGACTTAACGTTTGCCTCAATTGACCTTGGATCCAATAGTTTCCACATGATTATCGGTAGACAAGAGAATGGTCAGCTTGTTGTTGTTGATCGCATGCGAGAAGCTGTTCGCTTGAGCGAAGGCTTAGTCAAAAAAGATCTTTTGTCGCATGTACAAGATCGCGCGATTGAATGCTTAGCGCGTTTTGGTCAGCGCTTAGCTGGCATCCCCGCGCACCAGGTTCGTGTTGTCGGCACTAATACGCTCAGACAAATTCCTCCTGATCACAAATTTTTTACCCGTGCGACTGAAGCACTTGGCTACGAAATCGATGTGATTTCTGGCTCAGAAGAAGCGCGCTTAGTTTATCTCGGCGTTGCCCATGGTCTTGCTTCCGAAGAAAAACGACGTCTTGTCGTTGATATCGGTGGCGGTAGCACCGAAGTCATCTTGGGTAAAAATAAGACCGCCGGACAGCGTGACAGCCTCAACATGGGTTGCGTCACCATGACACAAACCTTCTTTGGCTCAGGTGAGATTACCGAGCAACGCATGAACTCAGCCATTTTGCGTGGCGCATTAGAGATACGTGCTGTGCGTGAAAGCTATCAGCCAGGTAACTGGGATATGGCGATTGGTAGCTCCGGCACCATCAAAGCGATCTTGAAAGTCATGAATGCCATGGGCTGCGAGGGAGAAGTCATAAGTGCTAGCTGCCTTAAAAAGCTTCGCAAGCGCATGATAAAAATCGGCAGTATTGATGCTCTCGACCTTGAAGGTCTATCAGATGAGCGTAGACCCGTGTTTGTTGGAGGTGTTGCTGTATTGAGTGCTGTATTTAATAGCTTGGGTATTGAAGAACTTCACGTCTCTAGCTTTGCCCTCCGCGAAGGTCTTTTATATGAGCTAATTGGTGAAATAAGCCGCACCGATGTTCGTGAAACCACGATTGAATCACTACAGCAACGTTTTGCAGTTGATGTTGCTCATGCAAAGCAAGTGACCAATTTGGCGATGCGTCTGTTCTCACAAATCGCCAGTGACTGGAAACTCGACGAGCGTCAAGATGCCAAGTTGTTGCGTTGGGCTGCTGCTACGCACGAAATTGGTTTGAGCCTTTCGCACAACAGCTTCCACAAACACAGTGCTTACATTCTGTCGAATGCGGATCTCACAGGCTTCACCAACCAACAGAAACAACAGCTTTCAACAATCGTTCGTTTTCAACGTCGCAAAATCAGCTCAACCGCGATCAAAGAACTGCCTAAATATCACCGCGACTCAACTAAGAAGCTGATCCTGCTACTGCGCTTAGCCATTATTCTTCATCGTAGTCGAACACCCGATACGAAAATCGAGGTTGATATCGCAAAAATCGATAAGGAAAATATCAGCCTGACGTTCCCTGAAAACTGGCTTAGCGAACATCCTCTTAATGAAGCGGAATTGAATTCAGAAATTTTGGCTTGGGAAAAGCTCAATTTTACCTTGTCTATCAGCTAATACTAAATACTAAGTATATGTTTTAAAGCGACTTTTTTAGCCTTCTAGGTACCTCTCCGTTTTGTATCTAATTGGTACTGAAATTCTTATTCAGACGTGTAGACTGCCAACAATATTTAGTAACTTAAGACCCCTTTAGACATGGATTTAAAGAACATCAATCAAATTGAAGATGCAGCACGCTTTAGCTCAAACGAAGTCGTTCGTCTCGGCATTGCGACACTTTTCATTGTGGCGATCATGCTGTTTGCCAGCATTACCCTAGACACCATTAACCAACATTACATGCTGGTTGCCGCCGCAATGATCGGTGGCTATATGGCAATGAACATTGGCGCTAATGATGTGGCCAATAACGTAGGCCCCGCGGTGGGCTCGCGCGCCATGACATTAACAACCGCCATTATCATTGCTGCCATCTTCGAAGCCTCTGGCGCGATCATTGCTGGTGGTGATGTGGTTAGCACCATTAAGAAAGGCATCATTGATCCATCCGTGATCGGCGACCCGAATGCCTTCATCTGGTTAATGATGGCCGCCCTTCTAGCCGGTGCGATTTGGCTAAACATTGCCACCGCGCTTGGCGCACCTGTTTCAACAACCCACTCTATTGTCGGTGGCGTTTTAGGTGCAGGTATTGCGGCTGGCGGTATGGGTATCGCTAACTGGGGCACCATGGGTGCTATCGCAGCGAGCTGGGTCATCTCACCTGTCTTAGGTGGCATTATTGCGGCAACCTTCTTGATCGTTATCAAACGCTCAATTACCTATAAAGACGATATGCGAGCCGCTGCGCTCAAAGTTGTGCCTGTTCTGCTCGCTTTGATGGCATGGGCGTTTTCTACATATTTGGCACTCAAGGGTGTGAAGAAGCTGATTAAGCTTGATTTCACCACAGCAGCGCTGATTGGTTTTGGTATTGCCGTACTTGTTTACTTCTTTACCCGCGTAAAGATTGCACAACAAGGCGAAGGACTTGAAAGTTCGAAAGCTGGCGTTAATGCATTGTTCACTGCGCCTCTGATCTTCGCAGCAGCGCTATTAAGCTTTGCTCACGGTGCAAACGATGTTGCCAATGCCGTTGGCCCACTCGCTGCGATCAATGATGCTTTGTTACATGGCGGCTACCACAGTAAAGCAGCCATCCCACTTTGGGTAATGCTGGTTGGCGCTGTTGGTATTGCGATCGGTCTTGCTTTATATGGTCCTAAACTGATCAAAACTGTTGGTAGTGAAATCACTGAACTGGATCAAATGCGGGCCTTCTCAATTGCGATGGCAGCGGCGATCACCGTGATTATTGCAAGCCAGCTTGGCCTACCCGTGTCATCAACTCACATTGCAGTTGGTGCTGTATTTGGCGTTGGCTTTCTGCGTGAATACCTCAAGCGTAGCTACCAGAAGATGCTGGATGAAATCCGTGAGCACCATCAAGGTGAAGATGAGGCTGAAGTCAATGCATTCCTAGAGCGCTTCACCAAAGCATCTGTCATTCAAAAAGGCATCATGCTGAAAGAGATGAAAGCGAAGAAAGACGATGCAGAGCTTTCTAAGAAAGAACGTAAGAGTTTGAAGAAGGTTTATAAGAATGAGTTGGTTAAACGTTCAGCGTTTAAGAAGATCATCGCAGCTTGGCTGATTACCGTACCAGCCTCTGGCACGATGGCTGCCTTCCTCTACTTCACGTTACGAGGCTTTATGATGCCTTAATCAAAAAAGCCGCCGAAAGGCGGCTTTTTTATGCGCATTAATTAGCTTATTGAGCGAGCTACCATATCGGTGATGTTCATCATCCGATTCACATAGCCCCACTCATTGTCATACCAGGCATAGATCTTTACTTGAGTATCGTTTATCACCATAGTCGACAAAGCATCGACAATCGATGATCTCGGATCGTTCAGATAATCAATCGAAACTAAAGGTCGCTCTTCGTACCCCAAGATACCCGCTAGATCTCCTTCTGCCGCTTGTTTAAACAGCGCATTTAGCTCTTCAACAGTTACCGGACGCTCCGCTTCAAACACAAAGTCTGTCAGTGAAGCATTGGTGAGCGGCACTCGAACTGCATGGCCATTTAGCTTTCCCTCAAGCTCGGGGAAAATTTTAGTGATTGCCTTTGCAGAGCCAGTCGTCGTTGGTATCAATGAGGTGCCGCATGAGCGCGCACGACGAAGATCCTTATGGCCTTTGTCGATAATGGTCTGTGTATTGGTGATGTTATGGATAGTAGTCATGCTGCCATGCTTAATACCCACTTTTTCGTGCATTACCTTTACCACCGGAGCCAAACAGTTCGTTGTGCAGGATGCTGCCGTGACAAGGTGATGCTCAGCAGGTGAATAAAGATGATGGTTAACACCGTAGACGATATTTAGCGCACCTTCTGTTGGTGCAGCGACGATAACCTTCTTAACACCTTGCTCAAAATAATGCTGAAGTGTCTCGGGCTTTTTATGGTGTTTACCGGTTGCCTCTAGAACGATGTCGCAATCAGACCAGTCCGTCTCGTGAATTTCTTTATGAGACGTGTGTGTAATTAGGTGACCTTCTACATCAATGGTATCTCCAGATGCAGATACTAAATGATCCCAAATACCGTGCACTGAATCGAATTTGAGCAAATGCGCAGAACCTATGGCATCCGTTGATACCTCATTAATTCGTACAATTTGATAGGTGTCGTTATTCCAGCCCGCACGAAGACCTAAACGCCCCATACGACCAAATCCATTAATACCAACGCGAATAGTCATAGCTTGCCCAAATACACCTAGGTTAAAAGGTTTGTTTTACCGTTTTATGACAAAACAATAATCGTCCAGACAACCAACGTGAGTACAAGCGATATAAAAACAGCCGCCGAACCAATATCCTTAGCGCGTCCTGAAAGTTCGTGATGCTCATCGCCAATGCGATCAACAACGGCCTCAACAGCAGAATTAAGTAATTCAACAATCAGGACCAATAACACAACCGAGATCAACAGAATCAACTCAATCGAATTATCCGCCACCCAAAAGGCTACTGGAATCATGACTAAGGCTAATAAGCCTTCTTGACGAAAAGCCGCTTCATTTACCCAAGCCGCTTGCAAACCCTGCTTTGAATAGCCGGCCGCTTTAATGATGCGTGCCAGTCCGGTGTTACCTGTTTTAGCCATCTGAATAACTCAAGAACTTTATCTCATGGTAGCAAATCAGGGCGAGCGGAGACTTAGTCGATCGCCTCAACAATGGCGCGACCACATTGCGCAGTAGTTGCCTCACCGCCCAAATCAGCAGTACGGCTTACTGGATCAGCCAAGATCTTTTCAATTGCCTGAAGCATGCAAGCTGCAGCATCTGCGTGACCAAGATGATCCAGCATCATCGCACCCGACCATACCTGACCGATTGGGTTAGCAATACCCTTACCCGCTATATCCGGTGCTGAGCCATGCACAGGTTCAAATAAAGATGGGAAGGTACCATCCGGATTGATATTCGCCGATGGCGCAATACCAATGGTGCCAGTACAGGCTGGCGCAAGGTCCGAAAGAATGTCGCCAAACAGATTAGAGGCGACCACCACATCAAAACGATCCGGATTCATTACAAACTGGGCTGTCAGGATATCGATGTGATACTTGTCCACCTCGATCTCGGAATACTCCTTCGCTATCGCTTCAACGCGCTCATCCCAATACGGCATGGTAATTGAGATGCCATTTGATTTAGTTGCCGAGGTGAGCTTTTGACGTTTGGTCTTTTTAGCTAACTCAAAAGCGTAACGTAAGACACGATCAACACCATGACGACTCATCACCGTCTCTTGCATAACAATTTCGCGCTCAGTGCCCTCATACATCTTGCCACCGACCGATGAGTACTCACCCTCAGTGTTTTCACGCACAATCCACATATCGATCTCACCCGGCTGACGATTTGCCAAAGGTGAAGGCACACCCGGCATCAAGCGCGCGGGACGCAAATTGATATATTGATCGAACTCACGGCGAAACTTAAGCAAAGAGCCCCAGAGTGAAATATGGTCAGGCACTTTATCGGGCCAACCAACTGCGCCAAAGAAGATCGCATCGTGATTACCAATTTGCTCTTTCCAATCATCTGGCAGCATCTTGCCGTGACGCTCGTAGTAATCCCAGGATGAGAAATCAAAGTGATCAAACTGCAGCGTAAGGTCAAACTTCTTAGCTACCGCTTCTAATGCACGTAATCCTTCAGGCATAACCTCAGTGCCAATGCCATCACCCGGGATGACTGCAATACGATAAGTCGACATTTAACGTTGTCTCAATTTCTTTACGAGAGAAGCCATCTCTGGCTCAGGTGGTAGCTCATCGGTATTTATCAACCAATGCTGCAAATCAGGGTCTTGTTGATCGAGCAAGCCGCGAAAAGCCGCCTGTTCTTCAGCGGAAGCCTTGGCATATTGCTGATCGAGATAATCAGCGAAGAGGTAGTCGAGTTCTAAAAGTCCCCGCCGGCACTGCCAGCGGAGACGCTCAATATCATTGTCCACTTAGATTGCTTTCTTCAACATCAAATTCTTGATGTTGCCGATCGCTTGCGTTGGATTCAAGCCTTTAGGACAAACTTCTACACAGTTCATGATGGTGTGACAACGGAATAGCTTGTAAGGGCCTTCAAGCTTATCCAAACGCTCATCAGTCGCTTGGTCGCGACTATCCGCCAAGAAGCGCCATGCGCTTAACAAGGCCTGTGGACCATGGAACTTCTCAGGGTTCCACCAGAACGAAGGACATGAGGTTGAGCAACAACCGCACATGATGCACTCGTACAAACCATCCAACTTATCGCGATCTTCCGGTGATTGAAGAATCTCCTGCTCAGGCATGGGATCTTCACGCACCAACCACGGATCAACCGCTTTGTATTGCTGATAGAACTGACTCATATCCACAACCAAGTCACGAATGATGGGTCGACCTGGGAAGGGACGAACCTCAACAGGCTCTTTTAGATCTGCGATAGCGGTAATACACGCCAACTTATTGGTACCGTTGACGTTGACACCATCAGAGCCACACACACCTTCACCACAAGAGTGACGGAAGTTGAAGGTTTCATCCTGTCGCTTCACCTCTAACAAAGCATCACGCAACATCATGCCGCGAGAGACTTCGATATCGAACTCCTGCATGTATGGTTCGCTATCTACATCTGGGTTGTATCGTGAAATTCGAAATTTCATGCTGTTCTCCTTAGTAGACTCGCTCTTTAGGTGGGAAAGAATCAACTGTTAGTGGTTTTGTTTGAACCGGCTTAAAGTCGATACGATCACCCTCAAGGTAATACAAACTGTGTTTCATCCATTCCGCATCGTTACGGTCTGGGTAATCTGGACGCGAATGCGCGCCGCGGCTTTCTTTACGTGCTAGCGCCGACGCTGCCAAGGCAATACCGCAGTCCATCAAGTTCTGAAGCTCGAGCGCTTCGATACGTGCGGTATTGAAGACCTTCGAGTGATCGGTCAGAACAACGTCATCCATCTTCTTACGCAGCGCTTTGATCTTCTCAACACCTTCCGACATGATTTCTTCAGTACGGAATACGCCCGCGTGGTCTTCCATTGTTTTACGGAACTCATCACGTAGCTCACGGACCGATAGGCCATCGCCTTTACGATCCCAACGCTGCAAGCTTTGCATCGCTTGATCAACACTGTCTTCATTCATTGGGCGATGATGTTCTTCCATGTTATCCAACACATGAAGGCCAGCAGCACGACCAAATACCAAGATATCAAGAAGCGAGTTACCGCCTAAGCGGTTGGCACCGTGAACAGATACACACGCTGCCTCACCCGCCGCATACAAACCTGGAACAACCTCTTCACCTGAACCATGCGGCACGATGACGCGCCCGTAACGATCGGTTGGGATGCCACCCATGATGTAGTGAGCGGTTGGGAATACTGGTAACGGCTCAACAGCTGCATCAACACCTGCAAAGATTTTTCCACTCTCACGGATGCCAGGAAGACGCTTCTGAATAATCTCTTCACCTAGGTGATCCAACTTCAATAAAACGTGATCACCATTAGGGCCACAACCGCGACCTTCTTTTACTTCGGTAACGATTGCACGTGATACCACATCTCGAGATGCTAAATCTTTTGCATTAGGCGCATAACGCTCCATGAAGCGCTCACCATCTTTATTAATAAGATAACCGCCCTCGCCTCGAACACCCTCTGTGATCAACATACCCTTACCCGCGATACCAGTTGGGTGGAACTGGTAGAACTCCATATCCATCAACGGCACACCGGCACGCAACGCCATCGCCATACCATCACCGGTATTGATGTGGGCATTCGAAGTGGTGCGGAAGACCTGACCACAACCACCGGTTGCAAGGACGGTTGCTTTTGCTTCGATGAGCAAAGGCTCACCGGTTTCAATCTCAAGCACTAAGGCACCTAAAATTGCGCCTTCGTTATCGCGAATTAAATCAATGGCAAAATACTCATCAAAGAAGTGCGTACGTGCACGAACATTCTGTTGATAGAGCGAGTGCAAAATCGCATGGCCAGTTCGGTCAGCTGCAGCACAAGTACGCGCCGCTTGAGCACCACCGAAATTTTGCGACTGACCACCAAATGCACGCTGGTAAATCTTGCCGTTATCTAATCGTGAGAATGGCACGCCATTGTGTTCAAGTTCATAAACCGTTGGGATCGCTTCACGACACATGTATTCGATGGAGTCTTGGTCACCTAAGTAGTCCGAACCCTTAACGGTATCGAACATATGCCAGTGCCAGTTATCCGGCATGACATTCGCTAAGGCAGCGTTTACACCACCTTGCGCTGCTACCGTGTGCGAACGGGTTGGGAAAACTTTAGATACCACAGCAACCCGTGCATTGGTGTTAGCAAATTGAACAGCAGCGTTAAGACCCGCGCCACCTGCACCAATAATCAGTGCGTCAAATCGACGTTTATTCAGTGCCATTAGACCAACCTCGCCAAAACTAAGGCTTGTGTCGCCCATAGCGCACAAGCTATCAATATTGTTGCAACCACCGACAACGCAATCACGCGCTGAGAGGTATTCCATACGTAATCAATAAGCACATCACGTACACCAACCCAAGCATGCATAAGAACAGATAGGACAAACAATAAAGTCGCCACGCTCATGACAGAACCTGCGAACCAGCCCTTCCATTCTGCGTAATTAATCGGTGCGTCAGTGATCAAAGCACCGACAAGGTAAATAGAGAACACAGCAATGTAGATCGCCGTTACGCGTTGGATAACCCACGCCTTTAAACCAGAAGCTTTACGACTCATAGCAAACCCCACAGCAATAAAGCACCAATGACAGGAGCCACCACGGTGACCAACAAAGCGGTTTTACGTGCAGTCTCTTTCTCAACCCCCATGTGAACATCGATTAATAAATAACGAATGCCCGCCAACAGGTGATGTGAAATACCCCACATCAAACCAAACAGCAGAATCACGCCAAGGGGTGAGCGCACCATCTCGCCGGCAGCTTGATATGACGCAGCGTCACGCAATGACAAATCAAGAAGGTAAATAAGCACGGGAATCGCAACAAACATCGCCACACCGGTAATACGGTGAATGATCGACATGATGCCCCCGATCGGAAGCCGAATCTTCAGCAGGTTCAAGTGAACCGGACGTTGGGTTGAAGTTTTCATATCCGCCTTTGGTCTAGTTGAAAGAAACCGTGCTCATGTTTCATTTGAAGCAAGCGCACTAACTCTGTGTTTGTGTAGGCGAAAACTACACGCTGCACTAGCAGGGGTCACATAAGTTCTTTCAATGTAGCAGGCGGGATACAAGCCACCCTTGGACAAAAACGAATTTGTCCAAGGTATATTCGAGATGGCTTATATGGGTTTGACTTAATCCTCGATTTCAACCTCACGCAAGGCTTGCGCGGCTGATTCTGGGCTGACTGTACTAACAAATAATCCGGAACCTAGCTCAAAGCCCGTCGGAATACTGGTACGTGGGCAGATTTCGAGATGCCAATGATAACTATCCGAACAGTCTCCAAAGGTATCGCCATGAGGCGCTGAATGCAGGAAGTAGTTGTATTGCACACCACCAACAACCTTATCCAAGCGTGCCATCGTACGCTTTAGCACATTGGCAAAGTCCTCGAGATCTTCTGCCGTCGCTTCAAGGAAATCTGACTCGTGTTGCAGCGGTAGAATGTGAATCTCCCACTCATAGCGACTAGCGAAGGGTTTGATCGCAACAAACTTCTTACCGCGCTCAACCACGTATTGACCGACATTGATCTTGCGGCGAATCTCACCCGACTCACGATCGTATATCGTCGCTTCGTATGTGAGTGCTTCATCAATCAAAGAACAGAAAACACACTGACCATGCTTGGCATGATATTGCTTGCTGTAAGTCACCTCGTTCTGAACGTTCTCAGGCACAACTGGTGTCGCAATGATTTGACTGTGCGTGTGTGGAATACTGGCACCCGCAGCAGGTCCAAAGTTCTTGAACACCAAGACATACTTCAGCCGTTTATCCGATGCATAAAGCTCAGCCATACGTTGCTGATACACGGTGAACAAATTCTTTAAGTGATCCTGTGTCATCTCATGCACACAGATACCGTGATTCGGGTTATCAATGATGACTTCATGACGACCATAGCCATCGATAACTTGCTGCAAACCTAAGGCGAGATTTGGCTTAGCTTCATCATCACCTAACACAGGATAGAGATTTGGAACGATGCGGATATCCCATTCTTTTGGATCGGGATAGGCTTTAATCTCAGGGGGGGTTCTTTCTTCGTTACCACGGCAGAAAGGACAGGTTTCTACGTGGCTACGATTATCTCGATCGATACGATCTTCGTCTTTCTTTGGACGCATACCCCGAGCGGTTGCTACAAGCACTGACTGGGTAGGCACTATCGGGTCGATACGAATCTCACGAACGCCCTGATCTTCCGAATCACTCATCTTTACACCTTTACTACTGAGTAACACTGAGCTCTTTCTATCACGGCTCAGCGACGGCTTAGATTCGGGTTTTGGATGGGGGCATTAAGCCTCTTGTTCACTCAAGGTGCGCAGGAATTGGAACAGCTTCTTCTTGGCGCCTGCCGGCTTGCCAGACTCATGCTCTTTCTTGGCATCGCGCACCAAATGTCGCAACTGCTGACGATCCATCTGGGGCCATTCATCCATCGCAGCACCCATTGCCTCATCACCCTCTTCAACAAGACGATCACGCCATTTTTCGAGCAAATGAAACGCCTGATTGATCGCCAATTGGTGTGAATTTCGATCGTATATATAGGTTTCAGCCACGCTCAGATCGACGCCGGTCAAGACTTTGACGCAATACTTCAACTGACGATTGCGCGCTCCGCCCTTTTTCACCGAACGAACTTTTGCTACCTCTTCGATAACATCAGGATCAACACCAATCTTTTCCATCTCGGCATCACTGAGTTGCGTCATCTTATCGAGTAGCTCCGAACGATCCGCAAGATCGCGCTTTAAAGCTGTTTTGTTCGGACGGATAACCCGACCATTTTCGTCATACTCTCGTTCTTTCACGCTACCGCTTCCATATAGTCGATACGTAATTGTAACGATTGTCGCCCCTGCCATTCATTAATATCGAGCTGATAAGCAATTTTGAGTTTTTCAGGCAGGTGAGGAAATTGTTCAACGGTCTTAAAGGCAATCGCATCGATGGTCTGCTGACTACCACTCGGGCGCAGCACCAATTTCCAATGATGCTCTCCCACAATCCGACCACTGACCACATCAAATTCACCATCAAATAATGGCTCCGGAAAATTCTGCCCCCAAGGTCCCGCTTGAGTCAGCTCTGCCGCCATGTCTAATGACAATTGATCTGCTGGAACTTCACCATCGCTGAGCAACACCGCCTGCAATTGATCCTCAGATAACTGCTCACGTGCCACTTGATCAAAAGCTAGTGCAAACTGCTCAAAATCTTTTTCGTGAATTGTCATGCCCGCCGCCATCGCATGGCCACCAAACTTATCGAACAGATCTGGATATCGCTTGGAGATCACATCCAAGGCATCGCGGATATGAAAGCCAGGGATAGAACGCGCAGATCCTTTAATCCAACCCTCATCACCTTTTGCAAAGATCACAACGGGACGGTGTAACTGCTCTTTTACCCGTGAGGCCAATATACCAATCACGCCTTGATGCCAGTCTGGATTGAATAAACACACACCGGTTAATGCTGCATCACTTTGCGGTAAGTCAGCCAGCATATGTTCAGCATCGGCCTGCATGTCCGATTCAATCTCACGGCGTTGTTTATTCCAGTCATCCAACTGCGTTGCAAGCTCTCTTGCGCGAAGCGGATCATCTTCAATCAAGCACTGAATACCCAAGGTCATGTCATCTAAGCGACCAGCCGCGTTCAAACGAGGTCCAACAAAGAACCCCATATCACTAGCCTTCACGCGACGATAATCACGACGCGCTATCTCAAGTAACGCTGCTATACCAGGTCGTGCATGACCGGCTCGAATGCGTTGCAGACCGTGATGTACTAAGCGGCGATTATTCGCATCTAAGGGGACCACATCGGCGACCGTACCCAATGCAACAATATCGAGAAATTGCGCCATGTTTGGCTCGTCAATGGATTGGAGCTCAAACCAACCCTTGGCTCTCAAAGCACTGCGCAAACCGAGTAACACATAAAACAACACGCCCACGCCTGCGAGTGCTTTTGATGGAAAGTCATTCCCCGGCGCATTTGGGTTTACGATGGCCGCCGCATCGGGTAACTCATCTGCTGGCAAATGATGATCAGTCACAATCACTGGGATACCCGCAGCATTCGCAGCCGCCACACCCGCAAGGCTCGCGATCCCGTTATCCACCGTAATGATCAGATCGGGCTGACGTGTTTTCGCAAGCTCAACAATCTCTGGGGTTAAGCCATAGCCGTACTCGAAGCGATTAGGCACCAGAAAATCGATCGCCTGATGACCCAATGCGCGAAACGCCAACATGCCCAGTGCGCAACTGGTCGCACCATCGGCATCAAAGTCACCCACGATCAAAATGCGCTGTCCTTGATCGACGGCTGGCACCAAGACCTCTAGCGCTTCACTCAACCCACCCAACAATTCGACGGGGATAAGTTGTGATAACGACGCATCGATCTCAGACGCCTGCTCAACCCCACGATTGGCATACAAGCGTTGCAGCAAAGGCGACAAACCGGATAATTCACTAGAGATCGCTTTAGGCTCGCGGCGCTGGATGAGCTTGATCGACATAATTAAATAAAAACAATAGGTTAAGAGTTATTCTTAAGTAAATTTTGATGTCCGATAATCCCAGACAAGCCTTCTCACCACCCTCAGTTCAGTGGATCGACCTCTATCAGATCGATCTCGATCAGCAGAACGCTGACCTAAATGTGTTGAGTGATGATGAGCGACAACGGGCCGAAAAACATCATTCGAATCATTATGCCGTGATGCGCACCGCCATGCGGTCAATTTTAGGGCAGTTGCTGCATCTGGCTCCCTCTGAGGTGCCGATCTGGATTGAGGATGGCGGCAAGCCCTACTTAGCTGAGCGCAACTTTGAGTTCAATCTGTCACACACAGGACGTCACGGGTTACTGGCCATCAGTCAGTTACCGCTGGGGGTGGATATCGAACGTTTTCGCCCGCAAGCCAATCGCGTGGCGATCGCTAAACGCGTTATGCCTGAGGATGCCATTGCTCGAATTGAAGCTGCCGAGGAGTCAGATCGTGCCTTTTATGAAGAATGGACCCAACTCGAAGCGCGTCATAAGTGCATCGGCATCGGCATCTTTGATCAACTCGATCCTGCGATTGAGCTGCAACACACCCAGCTTGAGCTACCCAGTGATCTGATGGGCTGTGTGGCATGGCCGCGTCAAGCCACCATCCCTAAATTGGCATATCATACGGTTAGATAAGCCAAGGACATCATCGTCAGGCGATACGCGTTAAGGATAGAAACCCCTTCATGGACATACTCAGCGTCTTCATACTTTCGGTTATTCAAGGTCTAACCGAATTCCTACCGATCTCAAGCTCCGGGCACCTTATCTTGGCACCACACATCTTTGGCTTTGCTGACCAGGGTTTAAGCTTGGATGTAGCCGTTCACTTTGGCTCACTGATTGCTATCGTGGCTTACTTTTGGCGCGATGTGCTCGCTATTTTAAAGGGATGGTTCCGCGCCCTTCCGCCAAGCGCACCGAGCAACCCCGAAGCGCGTCTGGGTTGGGCTGTGATTGTCGGTGTGATCCCGGTGGTAGTTGCAGGCCTACTATTAAAAAGCATCATCGAAAGTCAGTTCCGTGAACCTTGGATCATTGGTGCTGCCACCATTTTCTTTGGCTTGGTGTTATGGCAAGCAGATTGGACTTCAAAGCGTGAACGCAATCTCAGCAGCATTACTCTCAAAGACGCCATCATTGTTGGTCTTGCACAAATTCTTGCCCTAATTCCTGGCACCTCTCGCTCTGGCATCACCATGACCGCAGGCCTATGGGTTGGTTTAACGCGTGAAGCTTCCTCTCGTTTTTCGTTTTTACTTGCCATTCCAACCGTTCTTGCCTCATCGGCATTAATAACCTTTGATCTGCTTGAAACAACAGAAGCAGTGGATTGGAACGCGATTGCTCTTGGCGTGGTGTTATCCGCTATCTCAGCCTATTTATGCATTCACTACTTCCTTAAGTTCATTGAACGCATTGGCATGTGGCCCTTTGTGCTGTACCGCTTAGCACTTGGCGCTTTTATCTTCTATCTCATCGCGTAAGCAATGCGCCCGTTTGATTTACTTCAACAACAAGCTGAGCGCGCAGCTGCTCGCGTTGCGATAAGACATAAAAGTCATGCACTCGATTATCGAGCGCTACTGGATCGCGTTAACCACGCCTCTCAACAACTGAGTGAACTTGGGGTCACCAAAGGTGATCGCGTTGCGCTGTACCTGCAGAAGAACATCGATCTGGTGGTGTATCTATTAGCAGCCAATGCATTAGGTGCGGTATTTGTACCCATCAACCCCTTACTCAAAATACCGCAGCTCAATCACATCCTTCGTGATACACAAGCCAAGCTACTGGTCACTCATTCACAACGTGTTGATATCAACGAAGCGGATATTGGCTTAGTGTTTCTGGTCGATACGCAATCGATCAAACAGAAAACTTACGATCAAAGCTCACTTACCTCGCCAGACGATCTATCTTGTCTTCTATACACCTCAGGAAGCACCGGCTTACCCAAAGGCGTGATGCTCAGCGACCGCAATCTGATTGCTGGCGCAGAAGCGGTCACTCAGTACCTCAATAACAGCTCAGATGACGTATTACTTAGTGTCTTACCATTGAGTTTTGATTATGGTTTGAACCAATTGATCAGCAGCTTACTTGTCGGTGCCGAGCTGGTTTTATTCGACTACCTACTGCCTTGTGACATCATAAAAGCGATCGACACTTACAAGGTAACAGGTGTTGCGGGTGTGCCACCGATTTGGCAACAACTCACACGATGTGGCTGGACAGAGAGCGCTCAACAACATCTGCGATATATCACCAACTCCGGTGGTCATCTAGCCGAGCCCGTCCAACAGATTTTACAAGAAGCTCTACCCAGAACCGACATCATCTTAATGTACGGCTTAACCGAAGCGTTTCGCTCAACCTACTTGCCTGCTGATTTACGACACGCGCACCCTGATAGCATGGGGATCGCGATTCCCGGGGCCACACTCCGTGTGATGGATGCGCAAGGCCATGATTGTGCTGACAATCAAGCCGGTGAGCTGATTCACGCTGGCGATACTGTCGCTTTGGGTTATTGGAATCACACCGATCTAACTAAACAACGATTCGGCAGTGATAACGATGGCGTTCGTTATGTTCGCTCAGGTGATACGGTTAAGCGTTCAGCCGATGGGCTATTTACCTTTATTGGTCGCGATGATGAAATGATGAAAGTCTCGGGCTACCGCATCAGTCCGCAAGAGATAGAACTGCCCACACTAGCCCTTAAAGGCATTGAGCAAGCCGTCTGCTTCAACGCGGGTGAAAACATCATTTTGTTATATCAGGGTAATGTCTCAACAGACGAACTTAAGCAACACCTGGCGCATGAGCTGCCGAATTACATGCAACCTAGTTTTATTGAGCAGCACCCTTCCTTACCACTCAGTGCCAACGGCAAATTAGATCGCGCACTCGCAAAAGCACAGTATCCCTTGCGATAATCACGTCCATGAGTGAAATACCCACGCATTCAGCAATCACCCAATTCCCGATCATCGATGATCAACTGGTCATTGGGGGTAAAAGCGTAACGGAGCACCTAGAACAAGGATTAAGCACACCGTGTTATCTGTATGACGCGGCTGTTATTGCAAATACGATTCGTACGTTACGCAAACATCTACCTGAAGACATCAAGCTACATTATGCTTTAAAAGCTAATCCACACGCTCAACTGGTGCAGTTTATGGCGCAACATGTGGATGGCTTTGATATTGCCTCACAGGGCGAACTGCAACTCGCGCTGAAAACAAACATAAATCCACAAGACATCAGCTTTGCTGGCCCCGGTAAACGTGATGAAGAATTGCTCGCCGCGATTGAAGCCGGCATTCGCATCAATGTCGAATCATTAGGTGAGCTTAATCGCATTGCATCACTTGCCGAAGATCATCAGCCACCCCGTCTCTCGATTCGCATCAATCCAGACTTTGACCTTAAAGGTTCGGGCATGGCGATGGGCGGGAGTGCAAAACCCTTTGGCATTGATAAAGAACAACTCGATGATGTGTTTCGTACAGCACATGAACATAAGCTGGTGATTGATGGGCTACACATCTATGCCGGCTCTCAGTGTCTTGATGCGCAAGCCATCATTGATGCCCAAAAAGCCAGCCTAGACCTCGCGCTCGAACTGATTGACACCTTTAACCTTTGTCTCTCTGAGATCAATCTTGGTGGTGGTTTTGGCATACCCTACTTCCCTGGTGAAAAGCCGTTAGATATCAGCAAGCTTGGCGCAGCACTCAGTGAAGTCATTGATGACTTTGCCGCACTGCAGCCTAATGTGGATATCGTCATTGAGCTTGGTCGCTATTTGGTCGGTGAAGCTGGCGTGTATCTGACACGCATTATCGATACTAAAACCTCACGCGGTGATGCTTTTTGGATTTGTGACGGCGGCATGCATCATCACTTAGCAGCAAGCGGCAATCTCGGTCAGATCATTCGTAAAAACTACCCTGTGGTTAACCCATTGCATGTCAACCTTGGGAAACGTACCCAGGTGACTATTACCGGCCCTCTCTGCACACCGCTAGACATTCTGGCAGCTAAACACACCATCGGTGAGGCACAAGTTGGTGACGTTATTGCGGTGATGCAATCAGGTGCATATGGCGCTAGCGCTAGCCCTAAAGATTTTCTGTCCCATCCACATGCCGCTGAAGTCTTTATCGATGAGCGTGATGCATGAGTGAGCAAAGCCACATTGAGATATGCCTCGCAGATCCATCAAAGGGACCGTCACTCCTTTTTTTCTCAGGTGGCTCAGCGCTGGATAAAACCTCCTCGCTACTCACAAAATATACGCACAACAGCATTCACCTACTGACCCCATTCGACTCAGGTGGCAGTTCCGCAAAGCTTCGCAAAGCCTTCAATATGCCGGCAGTCGGTGATCTACGAGCACGCCTAATGGCGATCGCTGATGATTCACTAGAAGGCCATCCAGAAGCGGTAGCGCTTTTTCGTTACCGCCTACCCACCAATCAACCGCAAGCAACGCTCAAAACACTCGTTGAACATCTCCAATCCGGTGAGCATCCCTTAGTTGAGGCCACCTCAAGCACCGTCAAACAACTGATTGAAAAAAACCTTCGAGCATTTCTCGATGAGGTGCCTGATAACTTTGATTACCGTGGCGCCAGTGTCGGCAACTTAGTGATCACGGGCGGGTATCTCAATAACCATCACACCTTGACGCATGTAGTTGATCAAATCAGCGAAATTGTTAACGCACTTGGCATTGTTCGAACAACAACCAATGACGATCTAGAACTGATCGCCACACTGGCTGATGGCACAACGGTGAGCGGTCAACACAAGATCACCGCAAAAGAAACGCGACCTTTAAATCGAAAGATAGTCAACTTGGTGCTTTCTGGGCCTAGCTCAACACTTGATTCAAAAAATCATGCCTTAATTAGTGGCGCGGACCTGATTGTCTTTCCGCCAGGCAGCTTCTTCTCAAGCGTGATCGCAAACTTGCTACCCAAGGGTGTGGGTAATGCAATACAC